>JABDNZ010000120.1 GCA_013043565.1 Gemmatimonadota bacterium
GGCCGGGGGCAAAGAAGCCAGGGAAGACCGGGAGCTGAAGGCCACGGCTTGGGCGGGGAGGCTTGCCCCGCTGAACTCCTTGAGGGAAAGGCCTCCGCCATAAACGGCCAGGGGATAGACGGCTCCGAGGAGGATGATGCACAGGCCAGAGTGGAGGATGATGTAGGCTAGTATGGCTCCGGCGGCGTTGAGGCCCATGTTGGCGCCGAGGCTCAGGGCCAGGGCAAACACCCCGATGGGAGCCAGGTCCAGGATCCACCCGATCAAGACCAGCATGGCCTCGGAGATGGCCTTGAAGAGACCCGTCAGGGCTTCCCGGTGATCCCGAGCCACCCGGGCGGCAGCCAACGAGAACAGAAGGGTGAAGATGATGAATGGGAGCATGGCCCCCTCGGCCATGGCTTCCATGGGGTTCGTAGGCACCAGACCCACCAGCCATTCTCTCAACGTCTGTACCTGGCTCTCCACTGTGCCCGAGCCCGCCAAACTCTCTCGCAAGTTGGCTGCGGCTTCCGGGTCCGCGGGGAGACGGGCCACCAGAGGAGGGGTCACGATGGCCGTGAGAACCGCCGCGAAAGCGATCAGCCCCAGAAACAGGGCGATCGCCCTGGTCCCGATGCGGCCCACTGCCCTCACGTCCGTGCCGACGATCCCCACCACCAGGAGGGACCCCACCAGGGGAATGACCGTCATTCGGATCGCGTTCACCCAGAGTCTCCCCAGGGGTTCGATCCACCCCGCGATGTCGTCCAGGAGTGGGATGCCGGCGGCACCCACCCCGAAACCGGCAATGAGTCCGAGGACCAGACCGAGTAGGACTCTGACTGTTAGGGACATGTGCCGACCTGACCTCCGAATCTTCCAGCCATGGACTGAAGCCATCCGTCCATCTCTTCCCTTGGGATCCACCTTCCTCCGAGCATCACCCCCTCCTGGTCCCAAAGCGCTTCCAGGTCGTCGAACGGGTTTCGCCGTAGAAGCACCAGATCGGCCCGGTTTCCCTCCTCCACCGTGCCGAAATTGCCCGGTTCCAATAACTCCTTCCGGGCGTATTCGGCCACGTTGCGGGTTCCGGTGACAATGATCTCATAAGGTGTGAGACCTGCGTCTGCCATGCTTCGGAGCTCGTTACGGAGTGAAAAGCCGGGAACGTTGAACATGGCGGGTGAGTCGGTTCCCATCATCACGCCGACGCCTGCCATGGTGAGAGCCCGCAAGATCCTTCCCCTGACCTGTTTGAGAAGTCGTGCGGTCTCTTCCGGTAGTGGCCCTCTGGAGGTTGCTTCAAGGATCCACCCCTCCGAAATGAACGACGGCACATACCGCATCTCGGGTTGATTCAAGAGGGAATCCACGTTCACCGGCCCGTGCATCATCTCCCCCCGGTAAAGGGTGGGTACCACCCAGGTGTCACTGGAACGGGTATGTGCGGATATGGCCCGCATCTTCCGTCCCTCCACGGCCTCCAGTTGGATCCGGAGAGGGACGGACTCTCCCCGGGCCATCCGTTCTTTCACATCGTCCGAAACCACTTCCTGGAGATAGCCGTCGAGATGCTCCACGGTGGATATTCCGCTCGAGAGGGCTCTTCGTAGGCCGATCCCAGCCGGAATGGTCCCTCCGAACGTGTACCCACGTGAGTGGGCCTCCTCCGCCAAGGAGTCCCAGACGAGGGGCGGTACGTCCCCGCCGATGGGAAGGAAATCGTAGCCGGCCGACCGGTGAGACATCATCAACCCGATGGCACCCCGAGGGTCTCGGCCAATCCGTCCGCCCAACGGCGGAGCACCGGCATACACGGTGGGGCCCAGAAGAGACCCCGACGCGATCCTGCGTTTGATCTGAAGATGGCTCGGAGACCCCTCCATTCCCCGAATCACCGTCACGCCGTTGGCGAGGAACAGGCGCAGGAAGTCCTTCACCTGCTCCTCCGTGGCCTCGGAGGACGGAAGAGTGATATGCATGTCGGCCAGGCCGGGCATCAGATACAGGCCCTCGCACTCGATGATCTCGGCTCCGGGCGGTAGCTGGACCCTGTGGGCCGGTGCCACTTCGTCGATCCTTCCGTCCCGGACCAGGACGGTGTGTTCTTCCAGAACCCTCTCCCGGTCCATAGGCAGCACATTGACGTTCACGAAGGCTTTGGTTTGACCCTGGAGGCTCGGTCCCCCCAGAAGGAGGAGGGCCAACAGGGGCAGTATAGGTCTCATGTCCCACCCTCCGTGCCTCGGGAACCACCAATCCTTCGTGCGATGGCCTCCATTTCCCGCTGGAGGGTCGCCACCATCTCTTCGTAGTAGCTCCGACGGGAGGCCTGGTCGGCGGTTAGAGGGCCAACCCACCCCTCCACTTCCCTGACCAAACTCCTGGCTCGGTTGCTCAACTCATTCCACTGGCGGCCCAGGTCCTCCGACCAGGAGGAGAGAGCCTCCCGAAAGGCCCGGTCGGACTCAACCCGCTCGGCGACGTCCCTCATTTCCTGGGCCCCGTTTGCCGCCGCTGCAGCCAGGGCGTTGAGGGCCAAGAGGTCGGCAGTCCACTGACTCCTGACGCCGGGGTCGACCTGGATCCGTGGGTCCTCTCGGATCTCGAGGGGTGTCTCGGATACCGCACCGTCCACTTCCGCGCGAACCAGGTAGGTTCCGGGAGCCACAAGCGGGCCCCTGGGCTGGGTGTTCTCCGGTTGATTGGGATCGGTATGACGCGTGTTCCATACGACCCGGTTCACCCCCCTCACCC
>JABDNZ010000121.1 GCA_013043565.1 Gemmatimonadota bacterium
CTCCTGGACCAGATCCGGGAGGGGAAGACGACAAAAAAGATCGGGACCACCGGCCGGGGGATCGGGCCCGCCTATGAGGACAAGATCAGCCGTCGGGGGATACGGGTCGTCGACTTGAGAGATGAACAGGAGGCCCGGGACCGGCTGACCGAGGGGTTGGAGCGGGCCCGTGCCAGATTGGCGGAGCTCGGCCAAACAGATCTTGGAGCCGCCAGGAGTTGTGTCGAAGATGCCATGGCCATCCGGGAACGCCTTTTGAGCCTCGGGACCGACGTCGGTCTCGAAATCCACGATGCTCTGAAATCGGGCAAACAGGTTCTGCTGGAAGGTGCCCAGGGCACGGCCCTCGACGTGGACCACGGCACCTACCCCTACGTGACATCGTCCACGACCACCGGAGGTGGGGCTGCATCGGGGGCGGGAATCGGCCCGACGGCGATCCATCGGATTCTCGGCGTCGTGAAGGCTTACATAACCAGGGTCGGGAACGGTCCCCTTCCCACCGCCCTTCCTCCCGCCATGGACGAGAAGGTCCGGACCCTCGGGGCCGAGTTCGGGGCCACCACGGGGCGCCCGAGGCGGTGCGGATGGTTCGACGGGGTTTTGGCCCGCTACGCGGCCCGCGTGAACGGCCTCACCGGATTGGCGGTCACCAAGCTCGACGTCCTGGACACCCTGCCCGAGATCTCGATCGCAAACGCCTACCGGACGCCGGACGGTGATCTGGATGAGTTCCCGGCCGACAACCGGTCCTTGGCCAACGCCGAGCCGGTGTATGAGACCCATCCGGGGTGGGAGTCTCCCACCGGGGAAGTCACAAAGCTGGAGGACCTCCCCAGGAACGCCAGGGCCTACCTCGACCGGCTCGAGGAAATCACCTCGACACCCATCGATATGATCGGCGTGGGAACGCGCAGGAGGCAGATCATCCACGTGGCCTGAGGTTTTCAAGCCCGAACCAGGCTGGAATCGGGTTGAGAACGCCCCCTGATCTGGCTAGCTTATCAAGCTTTGCCGGAACCTGCGGGAAACCACTGGGGCACCTGGAGTCATGTTCGACGACCTGAGCAAAAAGCTGGACGGCGTTTTGGCCAAATTCCGGCAACGTGGCCTCCTGACGGAGCCCATGGTTCGGGAAGGGCTTCGGGAGGTGCGCCGGGTCCTGCTGGAAGCCGACGTAAACTACCAGGTCACCAGGGAGTTCCTGAAACGCGTTCAGGAAAAAGCCCTGGGAGACACGGTGCTGAAATCGGTGTCCCCCGGGCAGCAGATCGTGAAGATCGTCCACGACGAACTGGTTACTCTGCTTGGAGGGGAGGCCTCAACCGGGATCCAGTGGGCGCCGGTTCCGCCCACGGTCATCATGCTGGTCGGTCTCCAGGGCTCAGGGAAGACGACCTCCGCCGCAAAGCTGGCGAAGCGACTGGCGAGGCAGGGGAAGAGGCCCCTTTTGGCTGCCTGTGACCTGTACCGCCCAGCCGCGGTGGACCAGCTGGTGGACCTCGGGGCCCAGGTGAACCTGCCGGTTTACCAGGGCGGTGAGGGGGATGGTGTCCTCGATGTGGCGCGAGATGCCCTTCTCCGGGCTCGGTCGGAACGGAACCAGGTGCTCCTGTTGGACACGGCTGGTCGCCTTCAGATCGATGAGCCCATGATGGACGAGCTTCGGTCCGTGAAGGAGGAATTGGCTCCCCAGGAGATCCTCCTCGTGGCCGACGCCATGACAGGCCAAGAGGCAGTGAACATTGCCCAGGGGTTCGATGAGGCCCTCGACCTGTCCGGGGTGATCCTGACCAAGATGGACGGTGACGCCCGGGGCGGCGCCGCTCTCTCGATCCATGGGGTAACCGGGAAGCCCATCAAGTTTGTGGGTGTGGGTGAAGGTATGGATGCCCTCGACTCGGCCGATCCCGAGCGTCTGGCCGGCAGGATCCTCCAGATGGGGGATGTCGTTGGCCTGGTGGAACGGGCTCAGGCGGCCATGGACCAGGAGGAACAGGCCCGCCTGGAAGAAAAGGTTTTGGGAAAGGGTCGGTTCACTCTCGAGGACTTCCTCATGACGCTGCGGCAGGTCCAGCGGATGGGCCCTCTGGAGCAACTTGTCAAACTGATTCCGGGAGTCGGAGCGAAGCTCCCGGTCGGGGACGTCGATCCGAAGCGGATGAAACACATCGAAGCCATCATCCTCTCCATGACTCCGCAAGAGAGGAAGAAGCCGGAGATCCTGAATGGGTCCCGGAGGGCACGTATTGCCCGGGGAAGTGGGAGGCCGGTAGCCGAGGTTAACCGCCTCTTGAAGCAGTTCAAAGAAATGCAGAAGATCATGAAGCAGGTGAAGGGCTTCATGCCCATGTAGCCTGCCGCTTTCCCGGCTCATCGGGCGGTGAGCGGGAGCGATTCAACACCAAAGAGAGACCATGCCTTTAATGATTCGACTCCGGCGGATGGGCCGGAAAAAGCAACCGCATTACCGCGTTGTGGTGGCCGACAGCGACTCTCCGCGAGATGGACGATTCGTGGAGACCTTGGGCTACTACAAGCCTCTTTCACATCCTGCCCGTTTGGTCTTGGACCTGGAGCGGGTCGAGTTCTGGCAGGGCAGAGGGGCTCTGGCCTCCGACACCGTCAGGAACTTGGTGAGGAAGGCCCGGAGGGGTGGTGACGATTCGTTGGCCCTCGGCGAGGTCGACAAAGAGGCCGAAAAGCAGGCTTACCAGGAGGCCCTTGCCGCGCGCCGGCGGGCAGAGTCCGAAGCCATAGCCAAGGCTGATGCGGAAGCAGAGGCGGAGGCCAAACCGGCTAGGGCGGAAAAGGCCGCCCCAGAGGAGCCCGCTGCCGAAGAGGAAGCCGCTCCTGAGGCTGAGGCGGAAGAGGCTGCTCCCGAAGAGCCTGCTGCCGAACAGGAAGCCGCCGACGAACCGGCCGAAGAAGAAAAGGCCGAATAACTCCACTCTGGGGAGGAGGCCTTATGGGGCGCTCCGAACCCTCATTCCTGGTCGTGGGCCACCTGAACAAAGCCCACGGGACAAAGGGTGAAATCTTTGTGTGGCCCCTGACGGATCACCCCGAGGGCTCCTTCGCCCCCGGGGTGATCCTGTACTTGGGGGACGACACGGGGAACGCCCCCGATTCCACCCGGCCCAGCGTCCTGATCGAGACTTCACGGCCGTTTCGAAGGGGGTACCTGGTCCGGTTCGAGGGGGTGGGGACCCGAGACGAGGCCGAGGCCCTACGGGGGAGATACGTGCTTCGGCCCAGGGAGGAACTGTCAGACGTGGGTGACGGGGAGTTCCTCTATCACCAACTCCTGGGACTGACTGTCGTGACCGTGGCCGGCGAGGAGGTGGGGGAGATCGTGGAAGTCTACGAGCTCCGCCCGGCGGATCTCCTCGAGGTCGAAGGGCCGTCGAAAACCCACTTCATTCCGTTCCTGGCCTCTACGGTCCAGGAGGTGGATCTGGAGTCTGGCACGATGGTGATCGATCCGCCCGCCGGCCTCTTGGACCTCTAGGTTTCGCGATGATGAAGATCAATATCGTTACCATCTTTCCCGAGCTCTTCATGGTTCCACTCTCCACCAGCATCCCCGGGCGGGCCAAGGAGCGGGGGTTGGTGGACTACGGAATCGTGAACCTCCGGGAGTTCACCCACGACCGGCACCAGACTGTGGACGACTACCCGTACGGAGGTGGCGCCGGGATGGTGATGAAACCGGAGCCCTTCTTCGAGGCCGTGGAGAGCCTGGACCGCTCGGGTCCGGTTGTTCTTCTATCGGCCCGGGGGCGCCGGTTCTGTCACAAGGATGCCGTCCGGCTTTCGCTAGAGCCGGACCTCACGCTCCTCTGCGGTCATTACAAGGATGTGGACCAGCGGGTGGCTGATCACCTGGCCACGGAAGAGATCTCGATCGGAGATTTCATTCTTTCCGGTGGGGAACTGGGCGCCCTGGTCGTGGCCGATGCGGTGGTCCGCCTCCTCCCGGGTGCTTTGGGGGACCATGACTCGGCTGCCACCGATTCCTTCTATGACGGCGGTCGCCTGAGCGCCCCGTCCTACACGCGGCCCCCTGAGTACAGAGGGTTTGCGGTCCCGGAAGTGCTCCAAAGCGGCGACCATGCCCGCATCGACGAGTGGAGGAGACGGGCTGCAGAGGGCATGACTCGGGAACGGAGAGGGGATCTCCTCGGGGAGGACTGACGTCCCCCTTCACCGAAAGACCCCTTCGGTTTATCTTTTCAGTCTGTCTATTTGTTCCGGTCTATCCGGACTTTTTGAGGTGAACAATGTCTGATTTGTTGCGAGAGCTCGAGCAGGAACAGCTTCGCCAGGACATGCCCCAGTTTTCTCCCGGCGACACGGTTCGGGTTCTTTACCGTGTTCGTGAGGGCGAAAAAGAGCGGATCCAGGCCTTCGAAGGGGTTTGCATCGGCCGGCGGGGCGGTGGCGTAGCGGAAACCTTCACCGTCAGGAAGATCTCTTCCGGAATCGGTGTCGAGAGAATATTCCCCCTCCATGCCCCCACGGTTAAGGGCGTCGAGGTGGTTCGTCGGGGTCGAGTCCGCCGGGCCAAGCTCTACTACCTCCGGGGCCTCCGCGGGAAAGCTGCCCGGATCCCGGAGAAGCGAACCCACTAGCATCGCTCCGGCGACAAAGCCGGTTATGGACGGAGCAAAACGGCTCCAGAATCCCCTCGAGTACGAGGAACGGTTCTGGAGCCGTGGTTTTTCCCACGTAGCCGGGGTGGACGAGGCCGGTCGAGGCCCTCTGGCGGGTCCGGTGGTGGCCGCAGCAGTCCTCCTTCCGCCGGGTACGTTGATCTCCGGTGCAAAGGATTCAAAAGCTCTTTCCGTAGCTCGGCGGGAGGAGCTGGCCGTGGAGATTCTCCAACGTGCTTCCGCGGTCGGGCTTGGGGCCGCTTCCGTTCGGGAGATCGACCGACTCAACATCCTCGTCAGCACCAGGCTCGCCATGGATCGGGCCTTGACCCACCTTCCCCTGAGGCCAGACCAGGTCGTGGTCGACGGTCTCCCCGTGGCAGGCCTGGGATGGGAACATGAGGCGATTGTAGGCGGTGACGGGCAGGTCCATTCCATCGCCTGTGCGTCGATCCTGGCCAAAGTGACCCGAGACCGACTCATGACAGCTCTCTCCCGCCGCCATCCGGGCTACGGGTGGGAGACGAACAAAGGATACGGCACACAAGAGCACCGATCTGCCCTGGAACGGTTGGGCCCCACTCCCCACCATCGCCTCACATTCGGCGGGGTCCAAACGGAGCTGAACCTCTGACCTGAGACGCCCCTATTCCTACATCTCGCGTCCCGGGGCCCGAGACCTTATCCTCTCCAGGTTTCTTCATCAAACGGAAATGACCCAAGGGTCACCGGAGTCGTCCACATCATAGGAGTCGTCCTCATGGACCTGCGCAAACGATCCCGCGGACTGGCTGCTCTCGCAGCCGTGCTGGCCTTGGGCCTTCAGCCCCCTGAGACCGCCGAAGCCCAGACCCTCACCGAGGACCAGGTGTCCGCTCTTACATACCGAAGCATTGGACCGACGAGGCAGAGCGGCCGTTTCGTGGACTTTGCCGTGCCGTTGCAAAGGCCCGGTACCTTCTACGCCGCCACCGGCTCCGGCCATCTTTGGAAGACCGAGAATCACGGCCTCACCTATGAGGTCCTGTTCGACACGGAGGCGGTGTATTCCATCGGCGACGTAGCCGTGGCGCCCTCGGATCCCGACATCCTCTACCTGGGATCCGGGGAGGCGAACAATTCCCGGAGCACGTACTGGGGGGACGGTGTCTACAAGTCCACCGACGCCGGCGAGACCTGGACAAACGTGGGGCTTCCCGAGTCCCATCACATCGGCAGAATCGTCGTTCACCCCATGGACCCGGATGTGGTGTATGTGGCGGCCCTGGGGCACCTCTATTCGGAGAACCCGGAGCGAGGCCTCTACAAGTCCACCAACGGGGGAGGTTCCTGGGACCAGATCCTGGCTCCGGTGGTGAGCGGGAAGACCATCGGCGTCGTGGACGTAGCCATGGATCCGACGAATCCAGATGTCCTGTACGCCTGCACGTTCGACAAGGTACGGGTTCCCTGGTCCTACGACCTGGGTGGTCCCGGGAGCCGGGTTTACAAGAGCACCGACGGCGGCGAGAACTGGGAGATGCTCACCAACGGGCTGCCACAAGGCATGCTCGGCCGGATCGGGGTGGACATCTACGATCGGGACCCCAACATCGTCTACGTCACCATCGAGAATGCGAACAAGGAGGGGATGTCCGAGGAGGACCGGTACCAGGAACTCATGAACCATCAGTCCAGCAACGGCATGATCGGCGGCGAGGTCTACCGCTCCGACGATGCTGGAGCCAGCTGGCGGAAGGTGAACCCCGACGATCAACCTGTAGGCGGGAGGCCCGCCTACTACTATGGGCAGATCGTCATCGATCCCAACGATCCCGACGTGGTCTATGTACTCTCGATCTCCACCATGGGGACCCGAGACGGAGGCGCCACCTGGGACGGACGGATCCTGGGATTCGGGGGTGACGACCACGCTCTCTGGATCAGCCCGGAGGATTCCGATCACATGCTCCTGGGTTATGACCACGGCTTGGGAGTGACCTGGGACGGCGGCGAGAACTGGTACCATCCGGACAATCAGTCCCTGGCCCAGCTCTATGCCGTCGGGTACGACATGTCCTACCCCTACCGCGTGGCCGGCGGCCTCCAGGACAACGGGTCAAAAATGGGGCCCAGCACCAGCGTTTTCGGTCGGGCCATCCGGTTCGAGGACTGGCAGGGCGTGGGCGGCGGGGATGGGATGTACAACGAGTTCGAAACCTGCAACAACCGGTACCTCTTCAACGAGTCCCAGTTCGGACCCCTCTCACGACTGGATACCTGGACCGGTCAGAGGAAGGGGATCCGGTACTCCGACCCGGCGCTCCGGTACAACTGGAACGCCCCGATCCTCGTTTCGCCTCACGACTGCAACGTGGTCTTCCACGCCGCCAATAAACTCCTCCGCTCTCCCAATATGGGAGAGAGCTGGGAGGTCATCAGTGACGACCTGACCAAGGCCGATCCGATCACGTTGGCCACGGGGAAGGGTGGAGACGGGAATATCCAGTACGCCACGATCACCACCATCTCGGAGTCGACCCTTCAGCCTGGCCTGATCTGGGTCGGCACGGACGACGGGAACGTTCAGGTCACCCGGGACGGGGGGGGAAGCTGGACCTTGGTGAACGCCAACATTCCGAACAACCCCGAGTATTGGGTAAGCAGAGTCGAGGCCGGGCACCATGATTTGGGCACCGCCTATATCTCCTTTACGGGGATGCGGCGGGACGACTTCGGAGCCTTCGTCTACAAGACCACCGATTTCGGTGAAACCTGGCTCGACATCTCCAACAACCTCCCGGAAGAGCCCATCAACGTAATCCGGGAGCACCACCAGAACCCGAACCTCCTCTTCGTCGGAACGGACTTCGCGGTCTACGTGTCGGTGGATGGCGGGGATAGCTGGACCAAGATGCAGAACAACATGCCCACCAACCCGGCGTACGATATCAAGATTCACCCGAGGGAAGACGATCTCATCGTCGCCACACACGGGCGGGGTATCTACATCGCGGACATCAGCCCGTTGGCGGAAGTGGACCTTGAGACCCTCGGTCACGAAGCCTATTTCTTCCAGCCGGAGTCCAAGGTTCGGTGGGTGGCGGGGGTTCCCCACGAAGCTGCCTCGGACAACTTCGCCGGTGAGAGCGAAGGCAATGAGATTCCGCTCTACTATTGGCTCCAAGGTGAGGTGGACGGGCCAGTAACCTTTACCGTCTACCAAGGGAATGTCGAGATCGCATCGGTGGAGGGGCCCGGAGAAGCCGGCCTCCACAAGGTTTCCTGGGCAATGACCAAAACCCCGCCGGGAGGCGCCCCGGCTCAACCCCAGGGACCGGCCCGGTTCCAGGGACGGGGCAGGGGTCAGCCGGCTCCTATCGGTGAGTACACGGTGGTGATGTCGGGTGGTGGCCACGAAATGAGCCGAAGGGTTTCGATCCTGAAGGACGAGTGGTGGATGACCCGCCGGTAACCAGCGAGTGGAGTAGGGTTGTTGAGAACCTGTGAAAGCCCCGGGCCGCATCTAGCGGCCCGGGGCTTTCCCCTCTTTGACGCGGATTTCCCCCGGAATCGCGGGTTCTCCTTGTGGAGCCCTGGGTATCCGGAGTATCTATTGGGCTGACCGTCCCGTTGGGACCGATCCAACAAGGAGTTTCCTTGACCGTCGACCCGAAGGCGAATCTGGCTGAGCAGGGTTTTGAGGGGAAACCCCAAGCCTCTTTCAGGGAATTCGTAGCCTGGTTGGGGGATCGTTTGGGGGAGGGCGATCGCCAGACACTTGCGGGGATCTCCCCACTCGATCTCCTGTCATGGCTCGAAGGGGCCCGACCCACCGGAGAGGAATTCGCCAAGTGGTTGAGCGAGTTTTCCGGGGTTCCTTATGTCCCGCGATTAGCGAAGGAGGAGTTCGAGCGCAGAGTCCTCCCTGTCCCATTCTGCAAGGCGAAGCTCGTCGTTCCGGTCCGGGGCACCGGATCGCGCCAAACGGTCGTCCTCACCAACCCCTTCGACTGGGAACTGCTCGAGGACCTGGAGCGCACCATTCCTCGGAGGAAAAAGCTGGCGATTCTCCTGGCGTCTGTCGGGACGGTGGCCAGGGTCCTCGAGTTGGGCGAGACCGGGGTCCAACCGGGCGGCACCGAGGGGCAAGTGGTCTCCGAGGAGCCTGACACCCCACCTCAAGACCGGAGATCCGGGGATCGAGCCTATACTCCGGAGAGAGATCCGGAGAAGGACCATCCGACCGCTCAACTCGCCATGACTCTCCTGGGACGAGCGGTTGCCGAAGGAGCCACCGACTTTTTGATAGAGGCCCGGGAGTCGGAAGCAGTGGCGAAGGCAACAATCGCCGGCCGAGCCCACGAGCTTCAGGGTGTCCCGCTGGAAACCGGAAAGATGCTGGTGGCACGCTTCAAGGCCCTGGCGGGTTTGGACGTGGCAAAGAAGCGAACGCCCCAAACCGGCTCCATGGATATCCGTATCAAGAGGAAGTTGATCAAGCTCCGGCTGTCTACGGCCCCCACCGCGACTTTCGAAAACCTGAAGATCAGAGTCCTGAATCCCGCGGCGGGTGCGCCGCCGTTGGGAGCGTTGGGACTATCCCGGGACCAAGCCCTGGCCCTCCATGAGTTGGCCAACAAAGATCAGGGCCTGGTCGTTTTTGTGGGCCCCTCCGGGTCCGGGAAGACTACCACGATCTGTTCGCTACTGACGGAAGTGGCCAAGGAAGACAGAAGCGTGGTGACCGTGGAAGACCCGATCGAACACAGGATCCCTTTGGCCCTCCAGCAAGAAGTTCGGAACGATCCCGAGGCCAGCTTCCGGTCTCTACTCCAGCGGGCCATCGAGAAGGAACCGGACGTCCTTTTCCTGGGGGAGATCCGAGGCCTCACTTCAGCGAGAGCTTGCTTGGACTTTTCCAGTTCGGGGCACCTTGCCCTTTCGTCCATGAACTCGTCCAACGGGGCGACCGCCGTTTTTCGGCTGGAGCGTTTGGGATTGCCTCGGGCCGGTCTGGCAGATGCCCTCACGGGGGTCGTGGCCCAGCGGGTCCTAAAGAAGTTGTGTCCGGACTGCAAGGAGACTCGACCCATCACTCCGGAGGAGAGGATACTGCTCGGCCCCTTCACCGCCGACCCTCCCGAGGCTGTAGCCCAACCCAGTGGCTGTTCGTCCTGCATGGCGACGGGGTACAGGGGCCAGGAGGGCGTATTCGAAGTCATCCGGGTGGGGCGTCGCATGTCCGACCTGATTCGAGATGGGCACCCCATCCGGGAGCTCCGGGAGTACGCACAGGCCCGGGGGGACCTGCTGCTCGGCGATCGCGGCCTCCAGAAGATCCGTGACCTCACGTTCTCGGTGAACGACGTATATCGGAATATCCTCCTGGAGGAGAGCATCGTGCGGTCCGAGGAACCAGATCTGACCCTCGAGTGGGATTCGGACCTTGCGGATCCCTTGGAAGCCTTTGATGCCGAGGGCCACCCATCCGCGCCGGTCATGGCACGGTCAAAGATTCTGGTCGTGGAAGATGAAGAAGGCACCAGGTTTCTCCTGGACCAGATCCTGTCCAAAGCCGGCTATCAGGTTGTCCTGGCCGGAGACGGGGGGGAGGCACTCCTGAAACTCGAGTCGGGATCCATCGACGTGATCCTTTCCGATATCCACATGCCCAATCTGGACGGACTCAAGCTTCTGGAGATCCTGAACCAGCACGATATCCACACGCCCGTCGTTTTCCTCACCGGGGAACCGTCACCGGGATTCGAAGCCCGAGGGAGGGAGATGGGGGCCGCCGACTATCTCCGCAAACCGATTCAACGGGACGTCCTCCTCGCCTGTATCGAGAAAGTCCTGGAATAGCCGTCGGATCCCTGCCCGAACCCCGGTACCAGTCGGGCCGCGGGGGTGTTATCGTTTTCTGGGCGGTGATTATTTCCGCCAATCCGGGCGGGTAGCTCAGTTGGAAGAGCAACGGACTTTTAATCCGTAGGTCGTGGGTTCGAGCCCCACCCCGCTCATTTCCGGAAGTCGTTGAAAGACAGCGACTTCCGGCTCTGTTTTTCGGGGAAACCAGGCCCAAAATTCAGCCGTGGGTAAGTTTGTGGGTCAGTTTCATTTCAATAATAGTAGCTCATCGCAGGCCCGCCCGAAGTCGATTTCATGAGATTTATGGTTCGGTTCACGCCGTGTGGGTTCCAATACTGCCCTTAGCCGCGGATCAACATGAACGGCTTCCGAATTCTCCTATTCAGCTCGAGCTAACGATCCCACACCTGGCACCTGCCGATTCCCCATGACGCCTCAGCGGTCGGACGAACCCTGCCCTCCCCGGCATGTCTTTTCGTCGTCCCTTGGTTCTCCTTCTCGGAACGCAAAACTGAAACCCGCAAAGGTGGGGTTGCCCACATTTTTCAGATCGCCGCTCGCTATTGGTGGCTGAAACCGCGAGGTTTCACCGACCTAGACGATCAGTGCTCTGTCCTCTTTTTGTCTTGAGACCCTCCACACCAGGTGGTTTCTGTTCTTCATCAAGACGGGCCGTCTGATGCGGCATAGGGGAGGAGTCCCATCTTGAGACTCGGGGTAATCGGAACATCGAAGAAGGAGGACGAGAGGCGAGTTCCTCTCCATCCTGATCATCTGTCGCGACTCCCGGAGGAGCTTCGCCGGCAACTGATATTCGAACAGGGCTATGGCGAACCGTTTGGGATATCAGATTCAGACCTTGCGTCTGAGGCGGGCGGCACCGCTACACGTCGCGAACTCCTGGCCGACCTGGGAGCCGTAGTGCTGCCCAAACCGGAGTTGGAGGACCTCGAGACCCTCTGAGAAGGGGGTTTCCTGTGGGGGTGGCCCCATTGCGTACAGCAGCGGGCCTTGACTCAGGTGGCGATCGAGGGCAAGCAGACTCTCATCGCGTTCGAGGAGATGTTCGTCTGGGGACCTGACGGACACGCCGGTCGCCATACGTTCTACAAGAACAACGAGTTGGCCGGCTATTGCGGTGTGCTGCCCGCTCTTCAGTTGAAGGGGATCGATGGCCACTACGGAGACAAGCGCAAGTCTGTCATCCTCAGCTTCGGTGCGGTGAGTCGAGGGGCCATTTACGCACTCAAAGCGCGCGGGTTCAGAGACATCACGATCTGCATTCAACGTCCCGACCATGAGGTTCGAGAGGAAGTGCTCGATTGTCACTATGTCCGCCTTCGCAGGGGCGAAAAGGGTGAACCGGGACTCCTCGTGGTTCAGCACGACGGGACGGAACGCCCCTTTATCGACCTCCTCGGGGAAGCCGACATCATCGTGAACGGGATCTTCCAGGACCCGGATAACCCACTCATGTTCGTTGGCCCGGAGGATGTACCACACCTCAAGACGGATTGCTTGATTGTCGACGTTAGTTGTGACGAAGGAATGGGATTCTCATTCGCCAGACCGACCACGTTCGCTGAGCCTATGTTTAAAGTCGGAACGTTGGACTACTACGCCGTGGATCATACACCGAGCTATCTATGGGAAAGCGCGTCTCGATCGATTCCCGCTGCGCTGATTTTCCAACTGCCGTCGGTTCTGGCCGGGCGCGAGGGCTGGCTGGCAAACGAGACCTTCCGACGTGCCGTGGTGATTGAAGACGGCGTTGTCCTGAAGGAGAATGTCCTCTCGTTCCAGGGCCGCAAAGCGCAGTATCCGCACGAGCCACTGCCAACCAGGACGAATTGAATCTGCGGGGAGAGATCGTTCCGAACTCCGACCGATGCTCTCCCTGCTCATTAGCGCCCAAACCTCATACGTGTTTTGGGCATGTCGAGTTCTCAGGGGCAGGAAGAACCCCGAATATCGAGGCCATGTTTATCCGCCTTCCGACGGATCTCACAACCGACATGGCCATTCCGCAAACCGGCATTCGGGCGACCCTTCCTACGAGCCGACGAAAAAATGAACCTGTCGTCAGTCCACATCGTCCTTGATGAGAACGTTGTGTGAAGCCGCGAAAAACGGCGGTTTGGGCCGCTTCTCTAAGCGTAGCTCCAGCAAGCGACCGCCGGTGACTCGGGTGAGCACTCGGATCACTTCAGCTACACCCTCTGTGGTGAGTACCCACTCGCCCACCTGAGGGATGTAGTCCTGGACGGCGTGATAGCCTGAATGAGTGGTCGACGCGATGCGCACCGTTTCCGCAGGCACACGCGAGGTGTTCTGTGAAGCCATAGTCCCTCTCATGGGTGTGGTTGCTCCGCCGGGAGTTGGTCTACCCCTTCTTCGGCGGATGCGGCGGGGTCGGTCGCTTGGCCGCTCGGCCAAAGGGCCCACGCGCCGGGGCGGGCTGAGCGCGGACCCATAGCCGATGCTCATAGTACTCGACGATGCGGGCGCGAACGGAATCCCTTGTGTCCCCCGCCGCCGTCTGGAACCGCGCATAACGATGCGAGTCGTCCGACACTGTGAACCACCACCAAGAACCTTCGGACGGATCCCCTCGGTCTCCGGGAGTGCACTCGTACCTGCGACCACCTTCCTCAAACGTGAACGCCTTTAGCATCGCCATCAGGTCCGGACCTCGGGCACATTCTCTGCAGCCCTACCGTTTGTGGACGGCACACGGCGAAGTCCGAGAACTTCCGCGGTGGTCAACCACTTCACGTCGCCCATCGTATTCATGTCTTAGTCCCTCTCATGTCCAACTCCTTGCCCTACGTGCAGTGGTCGGCTTCATACCGAGGCGCTGGCAACTCCGGCCTTGTCAATCGCGATCGGGTTCGATCTCTCCGGGAGCATCCTCGCCTTGCTGCGCTGCCCGGGCCAGGGCGTCCTGGCGCTTTTTCTCGGCCTTTTCTTCGTTCTTCTTCTGTTTCTTGATCTCTCGTTGCCGCTTCTCGAAACCGTAGTTCGTTCGTCTCCCCATACCACCTCCGCGTAAAAAGGAATGAAGCCCGGAAGGCCCCCCGAGCGTCCGCAGGTACGGCCCACTCTGCCAACCAGAAGAATAAAGATACCGCGATCTTGTGCAGGGAGTGCTTTCGGCGGCCGGGAGGACCCTCTCGTCGACGGGTTGGGGGATGATGCGTGGGGAGTTTTACTCCGCTGGATCAGGTGCGCCGACGTACCCCATCACCGGACGAGTATGGGCTGTCCCAGCGCTCCTGCACCCCAGCCCAGGCACACGATGAGC
The DNA here is from genome assembly GCA_013043565.1 of Gemmatimonadota bacterium. Lineage (GTDB taxonomy): Bacteria > Gemmatimonadota > Gemmatimonadetes > Longimicrobiales > Gaopeijiaceae > JABDNZ01. The sequence continues at coordinate 13,810 of JABDNZ010000121.1, forward strand.
CAAGCGATTGCAAGCACTCCATGGAAGGTCCGGTTGCTCGAGCGAATGGCTACCAGGAAGCCCAACCCGAACACCACGATGGAGATCAGGTGGAGCGGCATCCAGCTGGTGCCCAGTGCCTGACGCTCCAGGGCGGCATCGGCGAAGTCCACGGCCTGGAACGCCAAGAGGACCGAAAAGAACCGCGGTCGGTTCGCCTCGAAGTGAGCGCGAAAATCGACGATCTCGTCGCCTCGTACGGGGTAGAGAAGGCCGCTCATGAGGTATAGGACCACCGAATAAGCGACGAGATTCAAGAAGTGGGGCAAGGTCCAAACCTGAACATCCGTCAGGGCGAAATTGAACCACCATACCAACAGGGTCGTGACGAATACGTTGGCGGTCCACAAAGAGTGAATCCAATCGAGTTTCTCTCGCACTCTCGTATCCAGAATCAATGATACGCCGCTGAGCAGGTGAACCACGGCCAGACCCAGAACGACTGAGACGAAAACAGTTAGATATTCGTAGGGATCCATTGTTCCTCAGCTCAGGTATCGACTCCCCCACGCTGCCAGGAGCCGCGCAGCGTAGCGGGAGTCCGTCTTCTTCATCAGGTATTCTAGGAGCAAGAGATCCTTTCCGGTTGGATCCGGCTCCTTCGGGATGGGAGAAACGGACTCAGCTTCCACCGCTCCCGTTCAGGCTCCAATCGTAGTCGGTGTACTTCACGTCGAAGCGTCCACTCTCCAGCAGATCCCTCTCGGGCCCGGGGGGATGGAATTCGGCCAGGAACCGGCCGAGGCCCTCGGAACCGGGAGGAAAATCGTCACGGTACCAATCGATAATCCGACTCAAATGGACCACGCGTTCATCCCTGTCGACGCGGTTCTTCAAGGGGCTCTCGGTCAGGAACCTTTTGGCCTGATCATCCAGTTGGGCTTCCAGCTCCTCTCCCAGATATGCCTCGCTCCGCAATGGCGGGCACCCCAACGCCGCACATACGAGCGCGAAATGGATCCTGGGTTCGGAGAACCGTTTCCGGATAATCTCGTGCTCGATCTCATCCAATGTCCAGACCTTCCCGGCTACCTTCGCCAACCGTTCTTTCCAAGGCCCCTTTCCGCTGAAGAGGCCTAGAGTTTTGTTGATGTTCCTTATGGACTTTCGCTCACCGTGGTGGTTGATGAGTTGGATGGTGTAGGCATTGTAGGCGTTGATCCAAAGGGCGAGGCGGTCCGCCTCGCTCAGAGAAGCTGGCCGCGCTTCTGCAAGGAGCTCGAGGTACCGTTGGAAATCGGGGTCCCCGGCGAAGCCGTCATAGTCCACCAGACCCTCCGGAGACACGTGATCCCTGAGGAGACCGTCGAAGATCGAATGGTCGAAGGTCTGCGAATCCTGGGCCGTGAGCGCAGAGCCGGCGAGGAGAAAATGGATGGCAAGGACGATACGCCTCATGATCGGTTCCGATCCGGGTTCTTGTTAACGTTCATGGCACCATCCCAATAGGTGGAAGGCGGGGAAGGTTCCCGTCGGAGGTATCGGTCGGTGCTCCCTGGGAACCCATCCCTGCTTGCGTGAGTTGGTTAGACTGGTGCCTTGCTACCCGTGCTCCCCGCCGGGGTGCTCGGACCCGACATGACCCGACGACGAGATGATGTGATGGATCGAGAAAAGACGATCAGGTGGAAGCCCATCGCCTTCGCCGGCGGGTTGGTGGTGTTGCTGGTGACGGCCAGGGTCTTTGACCTGGGCGAGAGGCTGGCGCTGGTCCGGGATTGGATCGAGTCGTTGGGGGCGTTCGGTCCTGCGGTCTTCGTGGCCCTCTACGTGGGGGCCGCCGTGGCCATGGTGCCCGGAATTGCCCTCACGGTGGGGGCCGGCGCGCTCTTCGGCTCGGTGTGGGGATCGGTCTACGTCTCGGTGGCCTCGACCCTGGGGGCGGCGGGAGGCTTCCTCATAGCCCGGTACCTGGCCCGGGAATTGGTGTCTGGATGGCTGGGGGAAAACCCCACCCTCCGCTACCTGGACGAGATGACGGAAAAGCACGGGGCCACCATCGTGGCCATCACCAGGTTGGTACCGGTCTTCCCCTACAACCTGCAGAATTACGGCTATGGCCTGACCCGGGTTCCCCTGGGCACCTACTTATTCTGGTCGTGGCTGTGCATGCTCCCGGCCACGGTCGTGTACGTGGTGGGGGCCGACGCCCTATTTACCGCCCTGCGCGACGGACAGGTCCCCTGGGCCCTGGTGGGTGCACTGGCCGTCTTCATCCCGGTCACCTTCCTCGTCGTGAGGATGGCCCGGGGCAGGCTTGGAGAGGTAGGGGGCGCGGATGACGGGGCCGAGGGACCGGCCGAAGGCTCCAAGGGGGCCCGAGCGGCCTCCGAAATCGCGGAGGTTTAGCCCCATGCAGACCGAGAGAATCCAGCTCCTGCCCGACGACGAGCTCAACCGGACTCTGGTGAGCCGGGTTCACCCGGCGGACTGGGAGAACCCGGAGCCCGCAGACCGGTACAACCTGGTCGTCATCGGCGGGGGCAGCGCGGGACTCGTCTCGGCCGCCGGCGCGGCCGGACTGGGTGCGAAGGTCGCCCTCGTGGAGAAGCACCTGCTGGGCGGCGACTGCCTGAACTACGGATGTGTGCCCTCGAAGGCGTTGATCGCAGCCGCAAAAGCCGCAGCGATGGCGGGGAGGAGCACGGTCCAGGGTGTGTCGCCGGGCGGGGCCGATGTCGATTTCGCAGCCGTCATGAGACGCATGCGAGAGATCCGGACCCGGATCTCGAGTCACGACTCGGCGGAGCGCTTCGCAGAGCTGGGCGTGGACGTCTTCCTTGGGGAAGGTCGTTTCGTCTCCTCCACCGCTGTCGAGGTGGGTGGCAGGACGCTCCGCTTCTC
>JABDNZ010000123.1 GCA_013043565.1 Gemmatimonadota bacterium
CCTCTATTCTCGCGTCAGGCATCCCATGTATCTCGGCCACCTGCTCTTCCTGGTGGGACTCTCCTTTTGGCTTGGAAGCTACCTGGGTTCCCTGACGATCACGGTCGTTTTCACCCCCGTCATCGCCAGAATCCTTATCGAGGAAAAAACCCTGATGGAGACGCTTCCCGGGTATGCCGAATACATGAAGCGGGTGACTTACAAACTCATTCCCTATGTCTGGTGAGCCTACTATGGGCTTCGAGACAGCGGTTTGGAAGCGAGGGAGAACGATATGACAGAGAATACGAAGACGGTCCTGGTTACCGGAGCTTCAACAGGCATAGGGAAGGCGACCGCACTGGCTTTGGACGGCAACGGATACAGGGTATTCGCCGGCGTGCGGAAAGAAGAAGACGGTCAGGCACTGAAGGCGGAAGCATCGGGCTCGCTTAAGCCACTGCTTATGGATGTCACCGACGACGACGCTATCGCCAGAGCCGTGGCTAGGATCGGAGAGGAGACAGGAGGAGGGCTGTCTGGTTTGGTGAACAACGCCGGGCTCTCGCTGAACGGACCCCTGGAGCTCCTCCCGGTTTCCGAGATCCGGAAGCTTCTCGAGGTGAACGTGGTGGGCCTCCTGGCCGTCACCCGCTCGTTCATCCCCCTCCTCCGGGAGGCCGAGGGTCGGCTGGTCAATGTCAGTTCCGGCCATGGTCTCCTGGCCATCCCCGACAAGAGCGTCTATGCCGCGTCGAAGTTCGCTGTTCAGGCCATCAGCGACTCGCTTCGCCTCGAACTTCGCCCATTCGGTGTCTCGGTCTCCAATCTGGTGGTCGGCAAGGTGGACACAGCGGTCCTGGAGAAGATTCTGGAGGAAAGGGAAAGGGTGGCGGCGGCCGCCGACCCGGCCGTACTGGAGCTGTACGCACCCCTTTTCGAGTTCTTCGACCGCGAGGTGAAGGGCCTCCCGGGGATCCCACCGGAGCGGGTGGCAGAGGTCATAGCCGAGGCCCTGGCTACCCCAAAACCCAAGGCCCAGTACCTGGTGGGGCCGGGGGCCAGGAAGATGAGGAACCTGTCGAGGCTCCCACGCTGGTTCCGTGAAGGAATGATGTACAAGGCGCTCTATGGGAGGAGAAAGTCATGAGCATCCTGGAGACGCTCCATTTGCGCATGGCCGGGGACGACCTGAACGCGATCGTGGATCTGGTCCGGAGAGCTGCCGGCGTACCGGGTGGCTTACAATCCGTGGCTATCTACCGCCATTCAAAAATTGAAGGAGACCTCCTTATCCACCTCGTCGGAGACGACCCAAAGCGGGAAGACGTGCCCAGCGAGTTGGGCCTGGGGTTGGCATCCCTCCTTCGCGGGCAAGGTCTGGTGGAGCATTCGGTTTGGGTGCGTGCCGAGCCATGTGCCGGGGGGAATCAGGCCGTGGTTCAAAAGGAGAACCGACCATGAAAGTGGAAGAACTGGAAAAGTTCGGCGCAGGGCTGGAGATGCCGAAGGAAGCAGTGAAAGAGCAGGGCAAGATCATGCTTCGCGCTCTGCGTAAACGATTCGGTATTGTGGGGATGCTGGGCATCTTCAAGGACACCTGGGCCCATGAACGGCGGTTGAGGAGAGACCATCCGGAAACACGCCGGAAGGCGGCGGCCATCAGCCCAATCATTGAAAAAGAGCTCTTCACCTTTTCCGCCATTTTCCTGGCCCTGGCAAAGCGGCTGGGCCGCGAAGAGGCCTACGAGTTCTTCAAAACCAGGGTGATGAACGAAATCGCCCAGACCTCCATGGGCCATATCTATCAGGTGGAAGATCTGAAGAGATGTGAAGGTGACACGTTCGAGAATTTCAAGAAGTTCAACATCGCCCTGTTCCAGCGCACCACCCGGGATCGCACCTGGCACATGGAAAGCCATACGGACGATCCTGACAAGCTGACCATCAACGTCACCACCTGCGCGAATGTCGAGTTGTTCGGCGAGCTAGGCGTGCCGGAGATGGGCAAATTCGGCTGCGACCACGATCTGGCCGGCTACGCGGCGATTGAAGACGCCGTGGATTGTAACTTCCGCAGGCTCTGTACCATTGCCAAGGGAGACGACATCTGCGTCTTCGAGTTCTACAGAAAAGGAACGGCGCCTGATAACGCGCACCTGAACAAGTAGGTGCAAGCGCTTCGTACTGCCGGGTGAAACCCTACTTAAGGACGTCACAAGACAAGGCATAGACCACGCTGCATCACAGGAGAAAAGACAATGCAGTTCCTGGTTTCATCGGTACCCGCGGCGGATGGAGGGTGACTGAATGAACACGAAAGCAAGAAGCGTCCTTGTGGCTGGCGCCACCGGATATCTGGGCGGATTTGTGGCCAAGGAGTTCAAGAACCGAGGATATCACGTCCGGGCCCTCGCACGATCGCCCAAGAAGCTCGATCCTCTCCGGGATTCAACGGATGAGGTCGTCGAGGCTGAGATCACACGCCCCGAGACCCTCAACGGCGCCTGCGACGGGATCGACGTCGTCTTTTCATCGGTGGGAATCACCAAGCAGAAGGGGAAGCTCACCT
>JABDNZ010000125.1 GCA_013043565.1 Gemmatimonadota bacterium
TGAACGAGCTTTCAGCGGAGGAGGGAAGCAAGGCCACGGCCGTTCTTCTGGATCCCTCTGGAGAGGTGGGGCGTCTTTACCATGCCCAGGTCACTCCCCACATGATGGTGATCTCGCCGGACGGTACCCTGATTTACAACGGCGCCATCGATGACAAGCCCGGAACGAGGGCGTCCACCCTCGAGGGAGCGCACAACTATGTTGCTGCAGCCCTCGATGAGTCCATGGCTGGAGGGGAGGTGTCGGTTGCTCTCACCCGGCCGTATGGCTGAGGCGTGAAATACTAGGACTGAGTTCAGTCCACGAAGAAAGCCCGGGGGTCGGAGGACCGCCCGGGCTTCTTTTTGGGAGGGAAGGAAGGCCTGGCCGACCCCCCTCCACGGTCATATCGTTCAGGCGAAACGAGATTAGAGCGGCTGGCCCTATTCTCCCATGATTCGGAAGATCCATATGAAACGAACCGTATTCGGATTCGTGACCGCTCTCTATCTCTGTGCCGTGTGTGTTTCTGCTGCCGAGGCTCAGGCCGGGCAGCCGGGAGAACTCTTCCTTTCGGACAGCGTAGTGGCGTTCACGCTCATGGCCGACCTGAAAGCGTTAGAGGGTGATCGGTCTCAGGAAAGCGAGGAGCGGCCGGGTACGGTTCTTCTGGTCGGCCCCGCCGGTGATTCGGTTCAGCTTCCGGTGGAAGTGAAAACCAGGGGAAGGTACCGGCTCCAGAGGAACATCTGCTCATTCCCCCCTCTCCGCCTCAACTTCCAGGAGAGTGAACCAAAGGGCACCGTGTTCGACGGCCAGGACAAGCTGAAGCTGGTGACTCACTGTCATGATCGAAACAGCTTTATGCAGAACGTCCTGGAAGAGTACCTGGCCTACCGCATCTACAACCAACTCACGGATTCGAGCTTCAGGGTCCGCCTGGTGGACATCACGTATATAGACACCAGTGGGGAGAGTGAACCGCTGCGAAGGATGGGGTTTCTCTTGGAGGATGCGGACGCTTTGGCGGAACGTGTCGGCGGTATGAAACTGGAAATCCCCGGCGCCCGGGCGACGGCTTTCGAACCGCAACAGATGGGCACCATGTTCCTTTTCCAGTACATGATCGGAAACATCGACTGGTCCACGGCGAACACCCAGAACCTCGAAGTCCTCAGGGTGGAGATGGACCACTTCGCTATTCCCTACGACTTCGATTGGTCCGGCCTTGTGGATGCCCCCTATGCCGGTCCTTCGGCTCTGACCGAAAGGCTCCATGAGTCGGTGAGGGAAAGGCTTTACCAGGGGGTCTGCTGGGGGGCTATCGACTTTCGGCCCATTCTCTCCCTCTTCCAGGAGAAACGAGGGGCCATCATGGCGGCTGTGAAGAACGTCCCGGGGCTTTCGGAGTCGAACTCTCGACAGGCGTCGGAGTACCTCGAGGAATTCTATGACTTCATCGAGGACCCGGACCGGGCCATTCGGACCCTGGGAAGGCTATGCAGTGGAGGGTGACTCTCAATCACCCCCAGGGATAGGGCTCCTTCAGCTGGACCCCCTTCGCCTCGAAAATCAGTTCTATGAACCGTTCGTATGACGCCCAGCTGGTCGTGCGCCCGTAGACGCTGTTGGTTTTGTGGGCGATCACCAGGTCCAGCCTGGGGAAGACGGTGATCCACTGACCGATGGCGCCTCGGGCCGTATAAGCTCCCTCGAAGGGTCCCAAGGCTCTCGGGCCATCCCACACCCACCACATGTACCCGTAGCCGAAGTACCCGTCCCGTCGGCTGGTGGGGTTCATCTCCTCCAGAGGTGTCACGACGCCGACAATCCGGTTCGCCCAGTCACGGGAGATGAGCTGCTCACCCTTCCAGTTGCCTTCGTTCAGCATCAAAAGTCCCAGGCGCGCCATGTCCCTGGTCGAGAAGTGCATGTGATAGGCTGGGTTCACGGAAATCGCGAGGTTCCCACTCTTCCTGTGAACACTCCTATCCCAGTCCTGGAACTGGAGGGGGAGGGCCAACTGAGCTTGCAGCTCATCATAGATATTCCGTTGTGTGGAGTGCTCGAAAGCCGCCCCGGCTGCGTTGAAATCCCAGTTGCTGTAGAGCATATAGGTGCCGGGTTGCTGCGATCCCCGCTCCGGGGCCTGCGCCAGGTTGTCTCCACCATTGGAGGCGGGATGATACACGCC
>JABDNZ010000127.1 GCA_013043565.1 Gemmatimonadota bacterium
CAGAAGAGCCTTCTCCAATCGACCGACACACCCAGCGCAGTGCATCCCGTCTATTGGCAGATCCACGGTATGAACCGCCTCCGTTCCGGGTGCTGCGGGCTTTTGACCTGAGGATCCGGTCATGGTCTCCTTCGATGGATTTTGCGGAAAGGGGAGTAGAACGCCGAAGGGCTCTTTGGCTGCGTTCGATCCTTATGAGAACCTGCGAGGTCTTCCAAGGTTCCGGGCTCAGCCCCCTTCACTCCCTCGATCGGCACGTTACTTTTTCTGCCAACAAGTTCCGGATCTCCCTCGAGGCCGCGCAAGGAGCGTGAAAGACCATGTCAGAGATAACCTATGGCTTCAAGAAAACCCTCTCTCTCCCGGTTGAAGAAGCCGACAAGGCCGTCAGAAAGGAACTGAAAAAGGAAGGGTTCGGGATTCTGACCGAGATCGACGTGAGAGCTACGCTGAAGGAGAAGCTGGATGTCGATTTCAGACCCTACAAAATCCTGGGTGCGTGCAACCCCCCGTTGGCCCATCAGGCCCTGACCTCCGAGACGGACATCGGGCTCCTACTCCCGTGTAACGTAGTCGTTTACGAAGGGCCTGAAGAGGGAACCTCCGTCGTGGCCGTGTTGGATCCCAAGGTCCAACTGGGGGTGACGGGTCGAGACGACATCGATCACCTGGCGGAGGAGGTGCGGGCCCGGATGGAGAGGGCTCTTGCTGCCCTCTAGCCTGAGGAGTTTCCCACCCTCTCCTCTTGGCTTGCGTCGGTGGCAAAAGTGACCTCATAACCCTTTCCTTCCAGCTCACGGGCGAGGCCCTCGGCCCCGGCCCTGGTCCGAAACCGGCCGATGCGGACCCGGGCGAGGTCGTTTCCCGGAGTCCGAACGAGGCGGGCATCGTAGCCCGACTCCCTCAGTGCGCCGGCCAGGACGCGGGCCCGATCCAAACTTCTGAAGGCACCCAGCTGGACCGTGAAGTCTCCCTGGCCCGGTGGAGTGGCCGGGCTTTGGACGCGCTCTCTTGCGTGGGGTATAGGTCGGTCGGGGAGAGCCTGGATCTCCCCCTGGTGAAGGGTGAGCCACCGCTGAGCATCGGGGACCCGGGGGCTGGAAGGGTAGTCCCGGACGAGATCCCGAAAAAAACCTCGGGCCTCCCTCAGATCACCCCGGAGGTCCGCGGAAAGCCCCAACCGAAACAACGCATCGTCTGAAAACGCACCGCCTGGGAACTCCTGGACCAAACGAAGAAAGTCCATCTCGGCCATGGCCGGGTCCACGGTCAGCTTTCCTCGAAGCCAGATCCCTCGCTGTCGGTCAGCCCGGGAAGCATCGGAGAACCGGGCGGTCCACCAGGTCTCGAGGGCCCCTCGGGCGTCCACGATTCGACCCTGGGACATGAGGGCCTCCACCTCTCCCAAGGTGGCCCCTTCCTGGCACCGGATCACGCTCGGTACCGACACGAAAAGGAAACACAGAGCAGCGACACGGACCGATGGGATCATCAACTACGCACTCCCTCCTTCGCCATCAATCCCAGTAACCATTCCTCCAGGATGTTCTCGTCGGACATACCACTGGACTTGAGAAGGCGGTCGACCCTCCTCAAGCCCAGGATCGCGTCTTCCAGTTCCTCCAGCGACCACCGTTTCGCCTGTTGGGCCAACCGGGGAGCGAGCCATTTCTGGTGGTGTGGCAGTGACGATTCCAGGGCCCGAGAGCCTCCCGCCCGGGCCAGAGCCAGCCGAATGAAGTGGTTGGCTAGACCGATGGTCAGGGACACTCCGGATTCTCCCTGACTGGCGAGAACGCCCAGGCCCTCCAGAGCGTCACCGAACTCACGACGCCCCACACGATCCATCCAAACCCAGCGGTCTTCCGTGGGAACCTGGGTTCCAGCGGCCTTTACCGCCTCCACATCGATCGGGACATCGTCTTCGACAACGTTTGCGAGTTTCTCCACCTCCTGGGCCAACACGCCCAGACTCGTGCCTGCTCCGGCGCACAGGGCCCTGGCGGCCTCCTCCGTGATCTCTCGTCCGTGACGACTCGCGGTCCAATCCACCAACCAGCCCGGGGCATCGTTGGGGCCGACTTCCGGATACTCTACGGATCGGGCGAACCGCTTCAACTCACCGTAGAACTTCGCCTTCGACCCCTTGGGGATCATTGCGGTGAGAATCAGAGCCAGCCCCGGAGGGGGCGATTTTGCCACTTCAAGGAGGGCTTCCCGGGCACGGGGACTGGGGGCCAACGCCTCCACTTCCCGGAGGACGACCACCCTCCATTCGGCCATCAGGGGTGGTGTGGCGAGGACCGACGCGAGAGTCTCGACGCCGACCTCGGAGCCCCTCAATGGATCGAAGTTGAAATCCTTGGTTCCGGGATCGAGGTGCCAGTCTATCAGGGCTCGGGCCTCTTCCTCCTTTCGGAATGGGTCGTCTCCATAAAGGAAAAAAACCCCGCCCTTCTCCTTTTCTTGGAGGCCGAGGGGCCCTGCGGATTTCATATCAGAGTCCCTGCGGGGTCATTCAATCCCGACCCGCACCACGGTTTGGCTCCTCCGGTGGTCCAGAACCGGAGAGTACTCTCGGAGAAGATCGTGGGAGTCACCCCAGATACCGTCCTGAAACTCGGTGGTGGTGAAAAAGGAACGGGTTCCCGGAAAGGTAGGATTGGCTCGGGTAGGTGTGAAAGAGGCCGCGGGGGGGTCGGCGACGACCACAGCCGGAAGCTCCACCACGGGTTGTTCACCGCCAACCATCGGAGCCCAGGCAGAAACCGCCAGGAGGGCGGCCACGGTCAGGACCGAGGCCAAGGTCGCTCCGCTTCCGAGGGCCGAGCTTGCCAGCGGCGCTCCGTCTTCTATGTGGAAAATCCGGTGGTCGAGGCGAGAGCGGAAATCCGGCGGGACGTCGAGGGGGTCCAGTTTCTGGAGAAGCTTCCTACCTGCTTCGAAGGTACTCGAGTACCGGGCGCACCGTTCACACTCATGCCGGTGCGCATTCATCTCCTTAAAAACCGCTTCCTCGACCCTTCCATCTACGAACTCGGAATAGCGGGCCAGGTATTTCTGGCAGTCCATCGACGTAACGGCACTCCCTCGGATCGGTAACCTCGTGAAACACAGACTCGGTATGTCTGTTACGTCACAAGCCTAGACGAGGTTCCCCGGGGGGCGCCAGATGTTTCGGAGTGGGGAGCCGACTCGGGAATGAACCGACCCCTTCGCAGGAAGTCGGTGCTTCCGGAGATCAGTCCAAAAGGGGGGCGATGATCCGGGCGAAGTTGTTTCGAGCTCGGTTCAGCCGGCTCTTGACCGTCCCGAGGTTACATCCGGTGATGTCCGCGATCTCCTCGTAGGTCTTCCCCTCGAGCTCTCGCAGGACAAACACGATACGATGGTGTTCGGGAAGCTCGGCCACGGATTTCTCGACAAGCTCCTTCAAATGTCTTTTTCGGTAGAGATCGTCCGGGCGGAGCTTGGTGTCTTCCCACTCCAACGGCCGATGGTCGGCTTCCCAGTTTTTCTTGATCGTCTGGAAGAGGACCAGCGGATTACGGGATCGATTTCGAAGCTCGTTTTTGGCCAAATTCCCGGCGATGGTGTAGATCCAGGTGGAGAACTTCTTCGTCTGGTCGAACCGGTGTAGGTGTCGATAGACTCGAACGAAAGTTTCCTGAATCAGATCCTGCGCGCGCTCCCGGTCGCCCACCGTTCGGTAGACGAAGTTGATCAGCCTTTTGTCGTAGCGGTCGACCAGCTCCCCGAAAGCCCTTGCGTCGCCGTCGAGATAGTTCTGAACGACCTCGCTGTCCGAGAGATCCTTGAACCGAAGCCGGCCCGGGCGACTTCGCCCGGCCTTCTCGGCAGTTTTGGTTTGGATCTTTTTGGCTGGCTTGGCGTTCATTTGGACCCCGGATGTTCAGTTGGTCGGCGTGGGAGCGCCTCCGGGCGCAACTCACCGTCTGTCGTCTCCTCGGGCAGGATCCGTACCAGAGGAAGAACCTCGTATTCCCTGGGTCCTTTCAAGGCACATGTCCCTTTTTTGATACAGCACCTGTCTTTTTTGGGACGATCCCGCTTTCAACCCCTATAACGTTCAACTCCCTTGAGGTTGCACAACTTGCCTCCGGGTCCTGGGCCTCACCGACCGGTGCGGCGGAACCGCTCGGCCAGGAGGATCCCGACCAAGCTCTTTCCATCCCGTATCACTCCTCCATCGACCATTTCGAGGACCTCCGAGAAAGGGAACTCCAGGACCTCCATGAATTCGTCCCGATCCCGGTTGACCGACCCCGCCTTCAACCCTTCCGCCAGGAAGACGTGGATTTCCTCGTTGGTGAAGCCGGGAGTCGTGAGGAGCCGGCTCAAAGGCCGCAGGGAGCCGGCGACAAACCCGGTCTCCTCTTCCAACTCCCTGCGGGCGCACTCTTCCCACGACTCGCCGTCCATGGGGATACCCGCAGGGATTTCATAGATGAATCCCCCGGCAGCGTATCGGTACTGGTGAACCAAAACCACCTTCGGATCGGCGGCCTCAGGGTCTCCCAGGAACGGGACGACGGCCGACGCGCCCCTGTGGCGGATCAACTCCAATTCTCCTTCACTGCCATCAGGGAACCGAACCCGATCGACCGAGAGGTGAACCACCCTCCCGTCGTGAATCAACGTCGACCCGAGATGTCCAGGATCCACATCTCCAATTTCATCGGGGTTCTTGCCGGTATCGTCCATGGAAACGCTCTGTGGGTTGGGGAAACGGGCGCTGCCGGTCCCCTCTGAGTAAGAGTACGCGGTGGGTTGGAGAGAATTGCACGTGGACCCTTAGTGATCCGAGACCACCTCCACAGGACCGATACCGAGCTCCTCGAGTGGACCGACGACACCCTCAGCATCCCCGACCACCACCACCGCCAGCTGATCTGGTCTGATTGTCGCTCGGCCAGCTTCGTGAGCGGAGGAGGGGGTGACCTCACGGATCCGGTCCCGATAGGTGGAAAAGAAGTCCAGGGGGAGATCATAGACTTGGATTTCGGAAATCCGGGCCGCCACCTGACCGGTGGTTTCCAGAGCCAGGGGGAATACTCCGGCGATATAGTCCCTGGCCCTTTCCACCTCGACCTCCGTCGGTCCCGTTTCCAAAATGCCCTCCAGCTCCGTTAAGGCCTCTCTTACCGCGGGAGCCGTGACCTCCGTAGCCACCGCCATGGAGATCCTGAAGGGACCGGGGCCACGGCGGTGTGAGAAGCGAGACCTGACACCATAGGTGAACCCCTGCTTCTCTCGCAGATTCAACATCAGTCGGCTCGTGAACGCGCCACCCAGAACCGCATTAAAAACCCTCAGGGGAAAGAAAAAGGGAGTCTTCCGGGGGACACCGATCTGGCCGATCCTCACCTCCGACTGTACCGCCCCCGGCCGGTCCACCACCATCACCCGCCTTTCCCCGAAGCGGGGTTCGGCAGACACGTCTCCCGCCCGGGTTCCCTTCCCTGCCCATTCTCCGAAGTGACCGCCGATGAGGGTTCGAGCCTCCGACACTTCCACATCCCCTACGATCACGAACCCGGCACCAGAGGGGGTAAAGCGGTCCAGAGCGAAGGACCGAGCATCCTCTCTATCAAGCGTTTCCAGGGACTCTGTCTTTCCGCCCAGGGGTCGGTGGTAGGGTACGGAGTCGGCATAAACGAAGTGAGCCGCCGAGTCGTCGGCCAGGCTACCTGGATCCATCTGTCTTTGGCGAATCGCCGCGAGCCTCTGGCTCCTGAGTCGATCGATTTCTTCGGCGGGAAACGTGGAGCGGAGGAGAGCCTCGGACAGGAGAGACATCCCTTCCTCCATCCGATCCGCCAGGCAGGTCAGGGAAACGGTGGTCGCGTCCCATCCCGTCCTCACGGAGAGGCCGGACCCGATACCCTCGAGAGCGTCCGCCAACTCCAGACCGCTGAGATTCTCCGAGCCCCCCTCCAGGGCCTCCCCCGCAAGAACCGCCAGGCCCGCGGACCGATCCGGAAGAACCGCTTCACCTGCGTCCATGACCACCGACATGGTCACCAGAGGGGCTCTGGTCATCCGGGCTATCCGGACCTGAAGGCCGTTGGGAAGGTCCGAGGGGAGGATGGGGGGGAACTCGAAAGACCGGACCGACCCGGCCTCGGGTGGCCTGGAGCGGTCCAATGGCGAAACATCCCGTCCGGTCATTGGCCTTCTCCGGGAACATAGGTGAGGAAAGCTCGGTTTTCGGATCCCAAGAACTCCTGGCCGAACTTTCGAACTTGAGCCTTCGTGACCGCACGGACCCTCTCGACTTCGCTGTTCAGCCGGCCGGGATCGTCGAAGGTCTGGTCGAACATCGAAAGGAGGTCCGCTCTCGTTCCCACCTGCTGGATGCTTCGTATCAGGTGGGTCTCGGTGAGGGCTGCGGCACGGTTCAACTCTCCGTCGGTCACCGACCCGAGGCCCTCCAGTTCCCCGAGTAACGCCCCTCGGAGGGTATCCGGGTCGGCCCCGGGATACCCTGTGATCCAGAACAGGAGGAGGGATGCGCCGGTCTGGAGAGGAAAGAGGTAGGCCAGCACGTCCTTTGCCACCCGCTTTTCCCGGACCAAGGAACGATAGAGACGGGAGGCTTTTCCTCCCCCCAGAACCGTGGCGGCAACATCGGCGGTGTGAAAGCCTTCGTCGGTGAGGGGCGGGACTCGAGCCCCGAGGTAGACCCTGGGCAGAGGGACGTTCCCGATCACCTCTTCCGCGACCATCTCACCGATGACCGGCGGGATCTCCTCGTTCCCCGGCAGGGGGGGGATCGGCGCCCCCTCCGGAATCTCGCCGAAATACGTCTCGATCAGCCCGAGGGCGTCGTCAGGATCGAAGTCCCCGGCCAGGGTGAGGACCGCGTTGTTGGGCACATAGAACGTTCGAAAGAACTCGGCCACGTCTTCCAGGGTCGCGGCTCCGATATCCTCCATGGACCCGATGACCGAATGGTGGTAAGGATGATCGGGCGGGAAGACCAGGGCTTGCATCCGTTCGTCCCAATCCCCGTACGGCTGATTGTCGTAGCGTTCCTTCCGCTCGTTCTTCACCACCCCCTGCTGGTTCTCGAGCTTCTCCTGCGTCATGGCCGGAAGCATCCATCCCATCCGATCCGATTCGAGCCACAGCGCCAACTCCAGATGGTGGGACGGGAGCGTCTCGTAGTAGTTCGTCCTGTCGAACCAGGTCGAAGCATTCAGTGACCCTCCGGCCTGCTCCACGAGCTCGAAATGCCGGTTCTTGGGGACATTCGCTGACCCCTGGAACATCATGTGTTCGAATAGATGCGCGAACCCGGTGCGGCCGGACCGTTCATTCCGGGACCCAACTCCGTACCAGAGGTTGACCGCCACGATGGGGACCGATCGGTCCAGGGACAGGGTGACGCGAAGCCCATTGGGCAACCGGTGTCGTTCGACTGGGACGTTCAGCAATTGACCCTCTTCTTCTCCGTTCAGGGGCGGCTCATGAGCCGTTCCCGGAGTGCTCCCGGAAGGAGCTCCTCTCGGAAAAAACTGTTGGTGGCATCAGGCCCGTCTTCCAACCGGGCCTCCACGGTCTCAACAAGATGGAGATCCCCGGGTAGGGCCCCCTGGCGCCCTCTCTCCATCATCTCGTAGGCCAAGTCTTCCCACCCCGCCGCCTCTGCCGCCAGGGCTGCCAGGAGCTGAGCTTCCACGTCCATCGGGCGCAGGCGAGCGGCTTCGGACAGGTCCCGGGCAGCCTCTTCCATCCGATCCAACTCGGCTTCCACGAGACCGAGCACCACCTGGCTCCACCCCTCCCCGGGGTCCAGATCCATTGACCGGAAAAGGGGATCCAACGCCGATTCCAGCTGCCCTCCCAGAGCCAACGCCACCCCCACCTCGTAAAGGATCACCGGATCTTCAGGTGCCAGCTCGGCCGCTGCGTTCAGTTCCCTCAGGGCGTCCTCGAACAGGCCCTCCCTCGAGAGGTATGCCCCGAAAAGCAATCGAGTCAAAGGCAGGTCCGGAGCCA
>JABDNZ010000130.1 GCA_013043565.1 Gemmatimonadota bacterium
AAGAAGAACCGGATCCTCCAAAGCCGACGGCAGGGCACGGAGCTCATTTCTCGAACCCTCGCTACGATGACCCGTCCACCCCAAGTGCTTATCTCGGCCTCTGCGGTCGGTTACTACGGTGCTCGAGGGAATGAGATCGTCACGGAGGAGAGCGCAGGAGGGCAGGGGTTTTTAGCCATGGTATGCAGGGAGTGGGAGGGCGCCACCGGGGCAGCCAGGAAAGCAGGTATCAGGGTGGTGAAGCTCAGGACGGGGTTTGTCGTCAGCCCCCTGGGCCCGGGGCTCGGAAAGATGCTTCCGCCGTTCAAAGCGGGCCTCGGGGGTCGGATCGGAGCAGGCCGGCAATACATGAGCTGGATCGACCTGGATGATGAGGTGGGGCTGATCCACCACGCATTGACCCGGCCTGGCGTTTCTGGCCCGCTGAACGCGACCGCGCCGAATCCGGTTCCGAATTCCACCTTCACCGACGCCCTCGGCCGAGTCTTGAACCGACCCACGGTGCTCCCCCTTCCGGCGGTGGCTGTCAAAGGCCTCCTGGGAGAAATGGGTACCGAACTGCTCTTGAAGGGAGCCAGGGTTACGCCGCAGAAAGCTCTCGACACCGGGTACGAGTTCCTTTTCTCCGACCTGGAAGACTCGCTCCGATTCCAGCTTGGCCGGGTAGAACGGGCCTCGAGCTCTCCCGAACCGGACAAGCCGTGAAGATCCCCAACCCCCCTTTTGGCTCCTGAAAACCCCAGGATACATGGGATATGTGGTTGGGGTACACACGAATGAATCTCAATCATTACATACGTGTCTCACCCGTGTGTTTCTCGCCGGCAGCAAAATCCTTGTTCGCCGGTGGGTGTGCTTCTTCAGGGGCGGCCTTCGTGGAGGTAGACCGGCGGGAGCCCCAGACGGGGCCGGAGACTAAGGCAAGATCTCACCCTGATCGGAGAGGGCCGGGAAGGGCTGTCCTTTCTTCCGGAGGACCTGGGCGATTTCCGGATAGGACCACTCGAACAGAAGCCGTTTGAATTCTCCCGCTGGGATACGGGCCTCCTCATACATCCCCTTCGCGTCCCGCTGCCGAAAAGCTTCAAAAAGGAGGAGGGCGGTGGCCACGGAGACATTGAGAGACCGGACCATCCCGGCCATGGGAATCATGACCGTCTCATCGGCGAGGGAGATCCCTTCTTCGGATAGACCGAACAATTCGGCTCCGACCATGAAGGCGATGGGTCGGGTGAGATCAATACCACGGAAATCCCGGGTACGGTCCGATGGATGGGCAGCCACGACCGTAAACCCCTCCCCGTGGAGATGGCCGATGGCGGATCGTACATCCTCGTGGACACGGACCCCCATCCACCGGGTCGTGCCAGCAGAGGTGTGATGATGGAGGTCGATCCCCTTTTCTGGCATGACCCCATGAGCTTCCAGGACACCGACCGCATCACAGCTCCGCAAGATGGCCGAGAAGTTGTGGGTCTTGTTTACACTCTCCATGAGGACGGTGAGATCGGGTTGCCGTCGGGCCAGGGTCTCACGAATCCGCCGGAATCTTTCAGGATTCACCCGTTCAACTCCCCTGTGCCGGCTCTGTCGACCAGTCTTTCCTCGAGCCAACGGTAGAACCCCTCTTGGGCCTCGACCCTGGGCTCTCCTACACGCCGACTCACGTACGTATTGGTCTGGTCGGCATCCAGGATCCTGGCCTTGGCGTTATCG
Source organism: Gemmatimonadota bacterium (assembly GCA_013043565.1). Classification (GTDB taxonomy): domain Bacteria; phylum Gemmatimonadota; class Gemmatimonadetes; order Longimicrobiales; family Gaopeijiaceae; genus JABDNZ01. The sequence continues at coordinate 1,717 of JABDNZ010000130.1, forward strand.
GAGAGCTGGAGATGGAGAGAATGCTCCAGTTCCTCCCGAATCGCCTCGTCAAAGACCGGAAAAGCCACCTCGACCCGCCGGTCCAGGTTTCTCTTCATGAAGTCGGCCGAGGAGAGAAGGAGGAGGGGTGATCCGCCGTTGAAAAAACGATAGATCCGGGCATGCTCCAAGAATCGGTCCACGATACTCCTGGCCTTCACGTTCTCCCCGAAGCCGGGCATCCCAGGCCGCATGCAGCAGATTCCCCTCACGATCAGATTGATCCGCACTCCGGCCTGGCCGGCCCCATATAGCAGATCGATCATCTTGGGGTCCTGGAGACTGTTCATCTTCAGGGCCATCCCTGCAATTCCTCCCACCCGGGCAACCGCGATCTCTCCCTCGATGGCTCGTTCCAATCCCTCCCGAAGGCGGGACGGCGCAACCAAAAGGTGCTCGCAGGCCGGCTCTTCGATTTCTTCCCATAAAAACCGAAATACCTGGTCCAGGTCCTTGGTCAACCTGGTGTCGGCCGTCAGTAGGGCATGGTCGGCATAAACCCGAGCGGTGGACTCGTTGAAGTTCCCCGTCCCCAGGAAACCGTAGTCCACATTCCCATCCGTCTCCTCACGGGTGACGAGGGCGATCTTGGAGTGGACTTTGATGCCGGGCCTACTGTAGAACACCCGCACCCCGGCCTCCTCCATCTCCCCGGCCCACTTCAAGTTCCTCGCCTCGTCAAAGCGGGCTTTGACCTCAACAAAGCAGGTCACCTCGATCCCGTTCCGCGCTGCCTCGATCAGGGCCTCCACCACGGCCGAGTCCTCTGCCACACGGTAGAGCGTGATCCAAATCTTCCGGGTTCCAGGGTCTCTCGCAGCCTCCTGAAAAAACCTGACCACGTACTCGAAGGATTGATAGGGAAAGTGGAGCATCCTATCCCGTTCCCTCACTGCGTCCAGGATCGCCGGCGCATTTCTCAGGTCCGGGTGGGGCAGCGGTTCCAAAGGGGGCCGGGTCAGGCCTTCGCGGTTCCTTGGCCGGGGAAACTGGAAGAAGTCCTGGAGCTTGTGGTACCGGCCCCCAGGCACGAGGTCGTCATCCTCCAGCCCCAAGTGGTCCTTCAAAAATGAAATCAATGCGTAAGGAGCCTGCAGGTCGTAGAGGAACCGACTGGGGATGCCCAGGTCTCGCTTGCCCAAGCTCTCCCTGATCTTCCCGACCAGGTCCCCCTCGAACTCGTCTTCGAGGTACAAATCCGCATCACGCGAGAGTTTGACGGCATAGGCGGACCCGACTTCGTGTTCCGGGAACAAAGAAGGAAGGAACGGCCGGATAACATCTTCCAGAAAAAGGATGTTGTGGCCCTCACCCGGCGGGACCACGAACCTGGGCAACGGGGGAGACGGGACACCAATGATTCCGTAGGACGGCCTTTCCGACCCGAGGGAGATGTCCAACTCGGGCCAGAGCTCCGCGACCAGATAGATCCTGCCCTCGTCCAGGAAGGTCGGATCCTCCGACCCTTCGAGGACGAAAGGCTTCAGTTGAGCTCGGACCTGCCCGGAAAAGTACGATTCGAGGAAGCTCGCTTGGAGCGAGTTGAGATTCCTGTTGTTGAGAAGGAAGATCCCGTTGGCCTCCAACTCCGGAAGGATCTGGCTCCTGAGGGTACTCCCGAACATCTCCTGCTGACTGGTGACGATGAAGTGGATCTCCCGAAGAAGGCGCCGGGGACGGAATCCCAGCTTTTTGAGCTTCTTCTTCTTCAACCTCAGAAGGCTCCGAAGAGAAGCCACCCTCACCCGAAAGAACTCGTCGAGGTTCGACGAAAAAATGGCCAGGAAGTTGAGGCGTTCCAGGAGAGGGACCCGGGGGTCCATGGCTTCCTGGAGGACTCTCCCGTTAAAGGCCAGCCAGGTGATCTCCCGGTTCAGGAAACTCTCGGGGCTTTCCTCGGCATCGGGTTTTAGTTGGTCGGTCATTAACCAGGACGGGATAGGGTGTGGGTCTCATGAAGATCCTCGCGGCCAGTCTAGGCACTCCCATGATAACCCGCGAGGGTGCGCTTGTCCTTCCTCCTTGATCCCGAAGGGTAAACCCCGTTGATTTAAGGTCGAGCCGGGGTGGTGGAACAGGCAGACACAGGGGACTTAAAATCCCCCGGGAGAAATCCCTTGCGGGTTCGAATCCCGCCCCCGGCATCCTTCGGTCATGAGGAGTTCAATCTCAGCACTCCTGGCCGCCAAGGTTCTTGCTCGGTTGGAGGAAGGATCTCCGCCTTTTCTCGGTTGTATCACATTGGCAGAAAGGAATAACTCCTTCAGGAGAGGTTTCGATGCAGTCTCGCCACCTTACTTCCGCCCGCCCGGTCGCGTTGTTGCTGACCTTCCTCCTGGTCGTCACTCAGACAAGCTGCGCCACCCTGCAGGTGTCCTCCCTCAAACCCGGGTCGGGGGAGGGTGGAACCGGGGAAGACCCCAGTGGGGGCATCGGGAGCTCTTCCACAAGCGCGGTTGTGGGCGTTGCCACCCTCGCGGTGGTCGGTGGGTATTTGATCTACCGTGCCGTGAAAGGGGGTCCCGAGGAGGAGCCGGACTCATCTGAGGGGGTTTCACCCGTCATGGGATCCAGTACCGACTGGGTTCGATTCTTCGACGGGACAGGCTCTTCCGTTTGGCGCTCCAGTCCCGATCGTGAGTTGTTGGGTTCGCCGTTTGGGGGAGTTGGGCAGGGTTGGTGGAGCCAGGGTACGTCCAAAGAGCCGACTTTGAACCGCGCGCTGCCGCCTCACCCTCCGCGAGCCTGGTGGTGACCAGCCGAAGTGCTCTCTTCCCCCCTTGGGAAACATATGTTCTTCCTTTTGATTCCCCACCGAGTTTAGATTTGAATAATGTCGGGGTCATGGTGATGGTGGGGGGTCGGGGATCGTTCGAACGCCTGTGTCCCTCAGGGCGATCCTATCGAAAAACGGCCCCTAGCGGGTTCGACTCCCGTCCCCGGCACTCGTGGGATCAATACTCCTGGGTCAAGAACAGCTCGGTAACCTGAAGAGAACATTTCGGAGGCCCGTTCTTAATGGCGGATCCTGGAAACAGCACATCCATAACGAAGATCCTCGTCGCAGTCGGGATGGTCCTCCTGCCGCTTTCCTTTGCCTGCAGTGACGGCAAGGGGAAGGTGGATCCCGACCCGGACCCATCCAGGCCGGACTCCATCGCGTTGAGTTCCGACTCTATTGCCTTCGACGCGATCGGTGACACCATTCGGGTTGGTGCCACTGTTTTCGATCAGTACGGCGATGTAATGACGGGCGTGAGCATTTCCTGGGCCTCTGACAATCCTACTATAGCGTTGGTGGATCAATCCGGTCTCATCACCTCCGTCCGAGACGGGCAGACCGAGATAAGGGCCCAGGGAGGGGCTATCCGGTCCTCGCTCAAGGTCGAGGTGATGCAAGAGCCGGATGTTCTCGAGGCTCTGGAGGGGAACAACCAGTTCCAATGGACTGGATTTCTCCTCCCGGACTCGTTGAGAGTTCGGTTGACCGACGCGGCCGGAAGCCCGGTCGTCGGAACGGTAGTGGCCTGGGATGTGCTGGAAGGTGACGGGACCATCCTCCCATTAGGGGATCAAACGGATCTCGACGGGGAAGCGATCGCCGCGTGGGTCCTTGGAACCGGCGAGTCGGGGGCCCAAAAGGTTTCCGCCGCCGTGGCCGGGCTGGATACGGTCTACTTCGATGCCACCGGATCGGCGCCCATCACCTTGATGACCGCCGGACCCCTTACCGGCCCGATGCTGGACACGCTGACCACTCTGCTCTTGACCCGGGACTCTATCGGAGTGCCCCAATCAGGCATCCCCATCGAGTTCCGAGACATCAGCGGTTTCGGGGAAATCGCCCAGGGACCGACGACGAGCGATATCAATGGCGAGCTGAACGCAGGGTGGGTTCTCGGTCCCACGCCCGGCCCACAGGAAATGACGGTCGTCCGAACCGATATCGGTGCGGAGCTGCCTCTCACGGCTTCGGCCACCGGGATCCTGGATCCTTGGCCTTTCGAAGTGACTGCTCCTGGGTTCGTCCATACCTGTGCCGTGGATAATCAGGGGGCCCCTTTTTGTTGGGGAACAAACGAGCATTTCCAGCTTGCTTCCGCCGACACTCTCCCGGTTGAATTACCTCAGGCGGTCCCAACGGGCACGACGTGGAGTCAGATCGGCGGGGGTCAGTTCCATACCTGCGGGCTGACCACGGGGGGCGCGACGTTCTGCTGGGGACAGGGTTGGCAAACGGGCCAGGCGTGGGATTCGGTGAGCTTTGTTGAAACCCCGACGGCCGTAGCGGGCGGCGGCTTCCAGTCTCTCCATGTCGGCGGATACCACAACTGCGGGATAAAGGCCGATGGGACCGCATGGTGTTGGGGTGATGAGGTCGAAGGTCGTCTGGGGAATGGCACCCTGGTCCCCACCAACGTCCCTACGGTAGTGAGCGGCGGGATGACATGGACCGGACTTTCGGCCGGTCATTTTCATACATGTGGGGTGGTCGCCAACGGAGACGCATACTGTTGGGGTAGGGGAGAGGAAGGCCAACTCGGCAACGGGGGGATCACTGACCAGACCGCCCCGGTTCTGGTGGCGAACGGATATACATGGACCAAGGTCTCGGCTGGCCGATGGCACAGTTGCGGGATCTCCGCCGCCGGTGACGCACTCTGCTGGGGAGAGGGAGGAACAAACCAGCTTGGAAACGGATCGACTGCCGACCAGACCAGCCCTCAAATCGTGGGTGGCGGCCACAAGTGGGCCGACATCGCTGCGGGGGCGTTCCATTCTTGTGGCGTCGACACCAACATGAAGCTTTACTGCTGGGGCCGAAGCGGGTACATCGGGATCGGCCCCTTCGGGTCCTCCACTCCCGTCGTGGTCCTCCCGGCATACAACTGGAGGTCGGTGGACACGCGAGGGACCCACACCTGCGCCATTTCCCTAGCGAGAGAGACCTTCTGCTGGGGACCAAACTCGTTTGGGCAGCTGGGTGTCGGGAATCTGGTGGATCTGGAGGTCCCACGGATCCTCGTGAGGGGCGTCTTGGCCCCATAAGCCCGTTTTCCCATTGGACAGGAAGGAGGTGTAGAAGCCGTGGACCGGATTCTGGAAGTGATGGTGGGTGCGTTCACGCTCGGCCTCCCTGCGCTCTTTTTCCTTCTCGACCAGCATGCACGACCCAACCTCCGATGGATCAAAGCAGACCAGTCGCCACCCTTCTGGGGCCAGATGGTCGTCGTGGTGGGGATCGGCCTTGCCGTCCTCGTCGCGCTGGCAGCTCCCTTCGCCGGCTTCGTGCCTACTCATTGAGGGTCTCCGCCCCAACACCCGTTAGGGACGGACGAACATAGAGTAATGGATCCCTTAATCGTCGTAATCGCGCTGGGTGGAAACGCACTCCTTCAACGAGGAGAACCCGTCTCGGCCGAGGTCCAAAGGAAGAATATGCGGACGGCGGGAGCCGCCATCGCCGATGTCGCGAGAGAGCACCATGTGGTCCTCACTCATGGGAATGGCCCTCAGGTCGGGCTCCTGGCCCTCCAGGAGGCTTCCTACTCGGACATCTTCCAGAACCCTTTGGACGTCCTGGGAGCCGAAACGGAAGGGATGATCGGGTACTTGATCGAACAGGAGCTCTCTAATCGGCTTCCCGGCCGCGAGATCCTCACACTACTGACGAGGGTCCAGGTAGATCCTTCCGATCCCGCCTTCCAGAACCCCACCAAGCCGATCGGCCCCCTATTCGAGCCGGACGAGGCGCGCCGCATCGCTGCAAAACTCGGGTGGAGCCTGGCGCCGGACGGGGACAAGTTGCGGCGAGTCGTGCCGTCTCCCCTCCCCAAGGAGATTATCCCCGCGAAGATCTTTCGGAGGCTCCTGGTTCGTGGCGTTTTGGTTATCTGTGCCGGGGGAGGTGGGATCCCGGTGACCTGGGACGAGGAGAACGGATGGCAGGGGGTGGAGGCGGTCATCGACAAGGACCGGACGGCCTCCCTTCTTGCCCAGGAGGTGGGCGCTCACGGGCTGGTCATGCTCACCGACGTACCGAAGGTGGAAGTGGGCTTTGGGACTCCCGATGCCCGACCCATCGACCGGGCAACGCCCTCGGAACTCCGGGCCCTCGCTGATGAGTTCCCCGTCGGATCCATGGGCCCGAAGATCACGGCGGCGTTGGAATTCGTCGAGGCTACTGGCGGATTCGCCGCCATCGGGTCGCTTGCCGATGCACCGGCCATCGTCCGGCAGGAAGGCGGGACCATCGTCGTGCCCGATTGATCGGCGCCCCCTGGGCAACCCGGGCACCGGGTTGCCCGGAGAATAGAGGAGCCCCAAAAGAGGCGGCCGAAGGGAATGCCCTTCGGCCGCTTTTGTTCATCCAGTCTCCCAGCGCCGGGGCTCCCCCGACGGCAGGAGCCATAGCTTCATGTCACGCGAAGG
>JABDNZ010000139.1 GCA_013043565.1 Gemmatimonadota bacterium
CACCAGAATCCGGTTCTGGAAGAATTTCACCAGGATCACGCCGGCAAGGAACCCGCCGATATGGGCCCAAAACGCCACCCCGCCTCCGCCGGCAGCCTGAAAGCTCGAGGAGGCCAACTGGAGTCCAAACCAGTACAAAAGGAAGAACCAGGCTGGCAGGGGGAAAACCTTGAAGATGATGATGATGATGAAAAGGGTGTGGACCCGGGCTTTCGGATAAAGGACCAGATACGCTCCCATGATGGCGCTGATGGCTCCGGACGCACCGACCATGGGAACCACGGAGGCGGGATCAGACGCGATGTGGCTCCCGCTGGCCACCAGCCCCGTCAGAAGGTAGAAGAGCAGGAACCGCCCGTGGCCCATGGAGTCTTCCACGTTGTTCCCGAAGATCCACAGAAACCAGAGATTCCCAATCAGGTGCATCCAACCCCCGTGAAGGAACATGGAGGTGACCAGAGTCGTCCAGCTCAGTCCACCGAGGGCACAGGGCCCTCCGGTGCGACCCTGAGTCCCAAATTGCCCTGTGATTTCCACCGGGATGGTCCCCAACCCGCATACGGAGCTGGTCAGAGCCGGTTCGGAGAAACCGGCGCCCTGGACGAGGACCCACATACCGATGCAGAGCCCCATGATGACCAGTGTCACGAGAGGGAAGATCTCGGTGGGGTTGTCGTCGTAGAGGGGGAACATGGAATCTTCGCCGTGGGTTTTCGGAGGAGAAAGGATACCTCAGGACAACCCCAGGTGCCAGAGTCCGGAGGGGCCTATCCGGCGCTGAGGCCCTTCCCCGCCCTGCACCCCCTACCCCGGCCGGTCCGTAGCATCACCACAGTGGCCGGAGGGCCTCACACACCCCTTCACTGCCAAAGCGGCGGGAGGGGGCGAAAAAGCCGCCATTCTGGCGGGAAAAACCCCGTAAACCACGAGGTTTCCACGGCATGGAGGTTGCTCTTCTCCTAGGAGATTCAACTCACGTCTCCAGCTGCACGGGCCGAGAGCCCAGCCAGCCGGAGTCTACCAGACGTCAAAAAGGTCATCGAGACAGGGAGCAAGGAGCACTCATGGGCAAGGTAATCGGGATCGACCTGGGAACCACGAACTCGGTCGTGGCGGTCATGGAAGGTGGAGAGCCGGTCGTGATCCCCAACTCCGAAGGCGGACGGACAACCGCTTCGGTCGTGGCATTCACCAAAGACAATGAGCGTCTCGTGGGGCAGGTCGCCCGGCGTCAGGCCATCACGAACCCGAAGAACACCGTTTTCTCCATCAAACGGTTCATGGGAAGAAAAGCCTCCGAGGTCACCCATGAGAAAAGGCTGGTCCCCTACGAGGTGACCGCCGATGGCCAGGACCGGGTAACGGTGAGTCTTCCCAACGCCGGGAAGACCTTCACTCCCCCGGAAATCTCGGCCATGATCCTCCAAAAGATGAAACAAACGGCAGAAGACTACCTTGGTTCCGCCGTGAGTCAGGCCGTCGTCACCGTGCCCGCCTATTTCAATGACGCTCAGCGTCAGGCCACCAAAGACGCGGGCAAAATCGCGGGACTCGAGGTTCTCAGGATCATCAACGAGCCCACCGCGGCCTCCCTGGCCTACGGCCTCGAGAGGAAAGAAGACCAAAAAATCGCCGTTTTCGATCTGGGCGGTGGAACCTATGACATCTCCATCCTGGAACTCGGTGAAGGAGTTTTCGAGGTAAAGTCCACCAACGGCGACACCCACCTCGGTGGTGACGACCTGGACCAGCGGGTCATTGAATGGCTGGTGGCCGAGTTCAAGAAGGATCAGGGGATCGACCTCTCCCAGGACGCCATGGCTCTCCAGAGGCTGAAGGAAGCCTCGGAAAAGGCCAAGATGGAGCTGTCCTCAACCATGCAGACTGACATCAACCTCCCCTTCATCACCGCCACGCAGGAGGGACCGAAGCACCTGAACTACTCCCTCAGCCGGGCGAAGTTCGAGCAGCTCGTTGACGCCGAAATGCAGCGTCTCGTGCCGCCCATGGAGCAGGCCCTGAAGGACGCCGGGCTCAGCAAGGAAGAGATCGACGAGGTAGTCCTGGTGGGTGGGTCCACCCGGATGCCCAAAGTCCAGGAGACCGTGAAGGAGTTCTTCGGGAAGGACCCCCACAAGGGTGTAAACCCCGACGAAGTCGTAGCCGTGGGAGCCGCCATTCAGGGCGGGGTGCTGGCCGGTGAGGTTACCGACGTCCTACTCCTGGACGTCACGCCCCTTTCTCTGGGGATCGAAACCCTGGGCGGTGTGATGACACCCCTCATCGAGAGAAACACCACCATTCCTACCAAGAAGGCCGAGGTTTTCTCTACCGCGGAAGACAACCAGACCACGGTGGAGATTCATGTCCTTCAGGGTGAGCGGAAGATGGCCCTGGACAACAAGACCAT
>JABDNZ010000149.1 GCA_013043565.1 Gemmatimonadota bacterium
GGCTCGGGCCCTGGAGGTCTACGATTTGGCGGGCGGTGACACGGTGAGGTGGGAGAACGTGCAGGCTTTCGGGTTCGCCGAGAGCGGCCGAGCCCTGGTGGTGAAGAAGCGGAAGGCCGATTCGGACGCGGAGCATGACGGGACCGACCTTCTGGTTCGGTATCTCCCCTCCGGACAGGAAGAACTCATCTCCTACGTGGATGAATGGGCCTTCGACGAGAGGGGGAATCGCCTGGCCTACTCTCTGGACACACCTGAGGGGGAGTCGAACGGCCTCCACCTCCTGGATCTTGCCACCCGGGCCCGCGGGGTCCTGGATGCCGAGAGGGAGATGAAGTACGCGAGGCTCACCTGGGGGGACGAAAAGGATGCTCCATCTTTCGACGCTCTGGCGGTCCTGAAGGGTGGGGAAGACGAGGATCTGGTGGAGACGGAGAACGCCCTGCTCCTTTGGCCAGCACTGTCCGAGTCGACCTCTCCCATCGTCCTCGATCCGAGGCCGGCGAAGGACAGCGCCGACACCCGGGTGCCGGATCCCCTCGTCGATGGTTGGGTCCTGAGCGAGAAGGGAGCGCTGAACTGGGCCAAGAATGCCGACCGGATCTTCGTCGCCACCCGGCCCCAGCTTCCGGCGCCCAAGACTCTCTGCAAGGCCCCTGAGGAAAGTGGCCGGGGAAGGGGGTCGACGGGGGACTCGGCCAGCGCGAGCTCCGACTCCACCGCCTCGTCCACCGATTCAACCAAAGCTCCCAAACTGTCCACCATGGCCTCTCGCTACGGGCCCGATGGGCGGCCCCTGGGACCCGAGGAGGTCATGGGGGAGAGCTGTCCCGACTTCATGGCCGATGTGGACATCTGGCATATCGGCGACGAGCGACTTCAGTCGGTCCAAATGATCAGGGCCAGCCGTGATCGCAACCAGACGTTCACCTCCGTGGTCCATATCGAGGGCACCGGATCGGGCGCAACGGCACGTTTTGTCCAGCTCACCGATGAGACCATGGAGAGCATCCAGGTGAGCGATAATGATCGGTTTGCCATGGGCCGAAACGATAAACCGTATCGCTCCGATTGGGAGCCGAGTCGCGGAGACTACTACCTGGTTGATCTGGAGACAGGGGAGCGGACCCCGGTCCTGGAGGGCCATCTCCGCACCCTCGGATTCAGCCCTGACGGGAAACGTTACCTCTACTGGAAAGACCAGAACATCTGGAGTTTCGAGACGGGAGCCGGTGAACATGTGAACCTCACGGACGGCTTCCCGGTTTCTTTGGTGAATGAACAGTTCGATCGGTTCGGGGAGAAGCCGCCCCACGGCATCGCAGGTTGGACCAGAGACACGACGGGGGTGATCCTGCGCCACCGCTACGACCTTTTCCTCCAGCCCCTGGACGGTGGACCTCCGACGAACCTGACCAACGGTGCCGGAGCCGAAGGGGAGATTGTGTTCCGTATTCTCGACCTCGATCCGGAAGAGGAACTCACCGACCTGTCCGGCCCACTGACGCTCACGGCCTATGGCCAGTGGACCAAGAAGGCTGGGTTTTATCGTCTCGAGAACCCCGGGGGCGGTGATCCGCCCCGTCCGCTCCTGTGGGAGGACGCCCGATTCGGGCGCCCGGCGAAAGCCGACTCCGCCGACGTGGTCCTCTTCACGCGCCAGGACTTCGAGACTTTCCCGGACTACCACCTGGCCGGACTGTCCTTCGCCGACGCCACCCCGATCACATCAGCCAATCCCCAACAGGCCGAGTTCAACTGGGGCCGCAGGATCCTCTTCGACTATGAAACCCACGACGGCGTCCGCCTCCAAGGGACCCTCGCCATCCCCTACGACTTTGTGGACGGGGAAAAGAGGCCGATGCTTGTGAACTACTACGAGAAGAACTCGCAGAACCTCCACTCGTATCCCACGCCCATCTCCCGTGATACCCCCATGTTCTCCGAGTATGTGAGCGCCGGATACCTGGTCATGCAGCCGGACATCCACTTCCGAATCGGAGAAACCCACGGTGAGATGCTGGAGTGCATCAACCTGGCCATCGACAAAGTTGTCGAGATGGGGTACGTCGACCCGGACCGGATCGGCCTCCATGGACACTCGTTCAGCGGTCAGGGGTCGGCTTATATCGCCACCCATTCCGACCGGTTTGCCGCCATCGTGGCAGGGGCGGCGGCCACAAATCTGATCAGCGATTTCAACCAGCTATGGAAAAGCTCCGGCACCAACCAGCACGGGTACGACACCTACGGCCAGGGACGGTTCGGCACGAACCCCTACGACGACCTCGAGCTCTTCCTGGATCAGTCGGCTACCCCGAATGCCGGGAACATGAACACGCCCCTTTTGATCCTTCACGGGACGGCCGACGGGTCGGTGGAGTGGCTCCAGGCCGTCGAGTTCTACAACGGCCTTCGGTGGCACGAAAAGGAACACGTCATTCTCATGTCGTATCCAGGGGAGCCGCATCATCTGCGGGTTTACGAGAACCAGCGGGATTTCCAAATCAGGATGCGGCAGTTCTTCGATCATTGGCTCTGGGACAAACCGGCGCCGAAGTGGATGGAGTCGGGGCGAAGCTTCCTCCAGAAGGAGCGGGACCGGGCTATGGTGGAAAAGGGTGGGAACGACAACGGAAGGGGAGGACGTGGTGAATAGCGGAGGTGGGAGACCATGAGCAGAAGAGAGCTGTACTTCTACGAAGAGATCATGCTGCTGGCCCTCCGGGACCAGGAGGGGACGGTGGCGGCGAACGACGCCAGCTTCGCATTCACGTTGGGCGGGTCCCTTCTAGCGGAACTCCTTCTGATGGGGAAGGTGTCCGTCGAGGAGCTCAAGAAGAAGAAGCTGGTCAATCTCGAAAACTCCTCACGCACAGGAGACCCCCTCCTGGATGAGTGTCTGGAAAAGCTGAGGGACGCGAAGAGACGAGCGACACTCAACACGTGGGTGTCACGTTTTGCGAGGCTCAAGAAGCTGAGGCACCGAGCTGCCCAGCAGCTGTGCAGGCGGGGCATCTTGAGAGCCGATGAGGGGAAGGTTCTTCTGATCTTCACTAGAAAAATCTACCCGGAATTGGATTCGGGTCCGGAACGAGAGCTGGTGGAACGCCTGCGAAATGCAATTTTCACCGAGGCAGAAGAGCTGGATCCCAGGACCGTCGTTCTGGTGGCTTTGTCCGATAAAGCAGGGGTTCTGAAGAACCACTTCGACAAGAAGGAACTCAAGGCCCGGAAGGCCCGGATCGAAAAGATCGGTGAGGGTGAGGTCACGGCGGCTGCGGTGAAGGAGGTGGTCGATGCCATGACCGCCGCCATCGCCGCATCGGTGGCAGCGTCGGCTGCGGTCTCGGCGGCGACCTGAGCGTGTTCCCAAGCCTCGACAGATCGGAAGGATTTTTGGACGCACGTTCTTGGCGGACAGTCCGTCCACGGTGGTTCCCATGCTGCTTTGCCTGGGGTTTTCTTGGATTCCCGTTGGTCCTCACGGGGTTCCCTCCCGCCTCCATTCAAACGGCGGCCGGACCTCCGATTCCTGTGGCGGACGCCGTGGCCGTGGCCCAGGAGCCCGACACATCCCTCATCGAATTCCAAAAGGACATCGTCTTGAGGCTCACGGGCGGGAAAGAGGTCGTTCCGGGCTCGAGGCTCCCTGATCGGTCCACCCCGGAAAATCGGGCGATGGTAAGGGCCTACCTCTCTTCGGTTCTGGAGGCCGTCGGACTGGAGCCCCGCGGGCATCGGTATCGGGAGAATGGCGAGTCCGTTTATGCCCTCCTGCCCAGCACCACCCACAGCGATGACCTGGTTGTCGTCGGAGCCCACTTCGACACGGTCGACCGGTCGCCAGGGGCCAGCGACAACGCCACCGGCTGTGCGGCGGTCCTGGCCGTGGCCCGCGGTCTTTCGGCACTTCCGGTAAGGAAGAGGAACGTAGTAGTGGTTCTTTTCGATGAGGAGGAGAGGGGCTTGGTGGGGAGCCGAGCTTTCGCCGAAAAGCTGGTGGAGGAGGGGAAGAGAGTCGTGGCCGTCCACACTATAGATCAGATGGGGTGGGATGGGGACGGCGATGGAGCCATCGAGTTGGAGGTTCCGTATGACGGGGCAGTGGACCTCTATCGACGGGCTGCCGCGGCCTCGGGGTTCTCGGGCGCAATTCACGTGACCCGGGAGACCGGATCGGATCACACGGCCTTTCGCCGACTGGGAATGCCGGCGGTTGGTCTCACAGAGGAGTATCGGAACGGGGATACTACGCCCCACATCCACCAGTCCACGGACACCTGGGATACGGTAGACTTCGAGTTCCTCGCCGGCACCACCCGCCTCCTCGAGGCGGCCATGGGAATTCTACTGGGAGAGGGGAAACCGAACGGACGTCCCGAGTCAGGCCACCGCGCCGGTGGGGAAGACCGACAAATGAACCAGGTGCCCGTTGTGCCGGAGCTCTCCCCCCGTGACCTCACCTCGAATCGTGGAGTATTCCCCATACCCCACGCTGGGGGCGGTCACCCGCTCAGCCCCTTGTAGGGCCATGGCCAGCAGCTGGAGGTCGTCCACTTCGGCCGGCGTTTCACCGGCCCCTGGTGGCCCGGCGGTCCTGGCGGTCATGAGGTGTCCGGTCACCAGGCGGCGGTGGACGGAGGCGTAGAGATCTGGTGTGCCGAGGGCGTCCATACCCAGGAGTTGGCGGCCCAGGAAAGCCAAGATGCCTACCTGGCTCTCGAGAAGAGGGAACTGGGTGTAACTCTCCAGAAAACGTCGTTCCAACTCCTCGCAGCTCCATTTCCCCGGGTCCATACAGGAGGTGGGGACCTGGGTGACGCTGTCCGGGCCCAGGAGAATGGTCTGGTTGGTGGTGTGGTTCTCCTGCATCCCGAAGAACGTTTCGCAGTCCAGGAGAAGGACCGGTTCCGACCCTCTGTTTCGGGCAACGAAGTGGGGCGGATTCCCCCCTCCCTTCTCTTCCACCGTCACCAGGCCCCTTCGGACGGCATCCGTCATCAGGAGGTAGGAGAGTTTCGGCTCGTCAGCGGCTACGATGGGGAAGACCGTGAGCCCCTCATGCCTCTGCGGTGAGTCGGCGAAAGCTAGGAGCACTGGACCTCTCCTTCCCACCACTGCTCCGATCCCCCGGTGACCGACGACGATTCCACCGAGAGATGGACGAGATGCCCCTGATGGGTGAGGTCTCCTCCCGATACCGGCCCAGCCAGGGTGCAGTACTCGCCAACCCCGATCCTCTTCCCGGGCAGTCGCTCTGCGTTCCCGATGCCGTCCAGAATCTCTCCGGCTTTTCTCTCAAGGGCCGAAGAATCGCCGTCCTCCTCGGGAGATGCGTCAAGGGCCTGTTTGACGAACCTGATGAGAAGTCGCCGGTGGAGTGGGCCGTAGAGGTTCGCCGAGCCGAGAGCTTCCAGGCCCAACATTTTGCACCCGTGGAAAGCCAGGAATCCGACTTGATTTTTCCTGATGGTGAAGCCCCCCATCCATTCGGTGACCTCTGACTCGCGGTCCGAGGCTATCCACCCCCCTCTCTCCACCGGGGAGGCGGGCACCTGGGTGACGGTTTTACCTCCCAGGAGGATGGATCGCTGGACCAAACGGCCAGGGTTTTCACCCGGCAAGGGCTCTCCAGCAAGGATGAGGAGGGGATGCAGGCTGTTATTCCTGACCAGGAGGGCGGGAGGGTCACTGTCGCCCTTCTCCCGAATGGTCAGGACGCCGGAGTCCTGAATCTCAGTGGAAAGGAGGTAGGGTAGCACCGGCCCATGGGGGGCGATGACTGGAAACACCGTAAGCTTCTCGTGGCGCAGGGGAGCGTCGATGAACGCTTCGAGCATGGCCACTTTTCCCCACGTGGGCGTGTCGGCCCAGGGCCAGAAAGACCCCTCAGGCGCACCCGAAGTGTGGAATGGAGGCGTCAAAAGGGCGTCAAACGGCTTGCACGAATCCATCGGGCTCCCCTCCAGAATGCCCGACCCCGGCGTTCTTCCCTGGCTCCGGGGCCGGATTTTCCCGTTCTGAAAGGGATCTAATGGTGAAACGGGTCTTTTCTGGCTCTTACCTGGCCATTACCGGGAGAACTCAACCGCCTTGGGAGGGGGCCCCCAGGCGTTCGGCGTAGGCAACCATGGGACTCGCTTCCCATTGGCCCGCCTCGGCGTTGAATCGTTCCTGCCTCCAGGTGACCGAGCCGTCCACCCCCCGATCCATGGTGGCTCTGAGGTCTCCGTCCAGCGGTTCCGGCCGTACCGTCTGGAAGACCCAGGGGGCCCCGGCGGGTGGAACTTCGGCTTCCAGCCGCTGGATCACCGGCCACCGGGTGTCCAGCCAGTATCCAACCCATTTGTCCAGAGCTTGCTCGTAGGTCCAGGCTCGGAAAACTTCCCACGCCGAGGTCTGCCCGACGGCTGAGACCTTCTCCATGAGGCCGCATCCGTCAAGGATGGGCGTGATGTTGGATCGGACGCCCATCCCTTCGGCCTCCGCGGAGTCGGCTTCCACAGCGCCGGCCCACTCACCGATCAGGAAGTCCAGGCCTCGATACTCCGGCCCTGGGCACCGGAGGGTAGTGACGGCCGGACCGTTGAGTAGAGCACCCTGGTAAAGGGGTTCCCTTCGGGAAAACTCCATGATCCAGGATGAATCCCAGGTTCGTCCTCCGTCGGTGGAGATTCCGTCCTGCCAGCGTAGAGTATTCGGGGTGATGTCGGAAAAGGTGAAACGGGTGATGGCTGTATCACCCGACTCCGTGATGTTCTGGCTGAAGAACTCCCCGCGGCTGTGTCGGAACCCGCCATACAACTCGCCGAATCTGGGTTGGCCACTATTCGGCCAAAGGAGGATCAGGTCCCACTGGCCACGTTGGGGATTAAAAGCTCGAAGGCTGAAACCGACCACGAACTCACCGTATGCGTTGCCCCGCCAGTGCTCCACCAAGCCGCAGCCCGCCACCACCGGGTAGACTCGGGCCGTAGCCGTGCCTGTGTCGTACCACCGTACGTCCTCGGCGGGCCGGTTCCGGTTGAGTACGTCCCACTCGCCCATCCAAAAGTCGAAAGCTCGAGACTCGGGCCCGCAAGCTCCCTGAGCGTTCAGGGCCCCGGGAAGGGCCATGAATAGAAAGACGACCAAGGCGTTGTACTTCACGCTCATTTCTTTCTCCTATGCAGTTCGACGGGCTCTCGGGCCCGCCCACGGATCTTCCCTTCCCACCAGTTCTGGTAAAGGTCCACGCTGAACATGAGGAGGAGGATGAAGATCACGATCCACTGCGGAATGTAAGCGAACTCGCTGGCGTTAACCGCCAGCCCGGCGACGTGTCCGCCCTCGAGGAACAGGACGAAGCCCACGAGAAGAAGGACGAAGAGGCCCAGGATCTCGAAATCCGGGTTCTCGTTGAGGAAGCGGGCCAGTGGGTTCGCGAAGACGAGCATGAGGACCAC
>JABDNZ010000153.1 GCA_013043565.1 Gemmatimonadota bacterium
AACTTGTTGTACTCTCTCTGGCTTGGAATGAACCCCCCCCTTCATACGCTCCAGCTGGAGCCGCAGGACGTTCAGCACGTCGGCCCACTCCAGTGCTTCCTCGACTCTGGGGAAGACCTTCACCCCCATCTCTTCGATGCGCATTGGGATGAGGGTTTTGGGACCACAAACAGCCACCTCGGCCCCCAGCTTGAGAAGGCCGAAGAAGTTCGAGCGGGCCACCCGGGAGTGGAGGACGTCACCTACCACACAGACCTTCAGGCCTTCGATGTGGCCCTTGTGATCCCGCATGGTGAGCATGTCCAGGAGGCCCTGAGTGGGATGCTCGTGCCGGCCGTCCCCGGCATTGATGACGTTGGACGGAATCCGCTCCGCCAAGAACCTGGCAGCCCCCGAGGCCGGATGGCGCATCACCACCATGTCGATGCGCATGGCCTCCAGGTTCCGGGCCGTGTCCACCAGCGTCTCGCCCTTCACCACCGAAGACCCGGCAGCGGACACGTTCACGGTGTCCGCCGAGAGGCGTTTCTGGGCGAACTCGAACGACACTCTTGTTCGGGTGGAGGCTTCGAAGAAGAGGTTCACGATGGTCTTTCCCCGAAGAACCGGGACCTTCTTGATCCTCCTCTCCGAAACGTCTTTGAAAAGCTCCGCCGTGTCCAAAACGGTCAGGATCTGGTCCTTGCTCAGGGGCTCGAGACCGACAAGATCCTTGCCCAAGGCCGACGTGGATTCAGTCACTGGGTACCCTCGCTCTCTGCCTGGCCGGCGCCTTCATCCTTCTCTGGATTCCGCAATAGGTAGGCTCCAAGCTCCCCGTCCAGGTCGGGCACCAGAACCTCCACGTGGGCATTGGGGAGGTCTTCCTGGACCTTCCCTACCACATCGGGTTGAATGGGGACCTCCCGTCCCCCTCGGTCCACCAGAACGCAGAGGAGGATTCGGGCAGGGCGGCCCCAGTCCATCAGCTCGTTCATGGCGGCCCTGGCCGTCCGCCCCGTGTAGAGGACGTCGTCCACGATGACCACCGATCTGCCGTCGATCCCGTCGGCGGGCAGCTCGGACTCCCCGATCACCGGCCGGGGCCCGATGGTCATCAGATCGTCCCGATAAAAGGTGATGTCCAGGCTTCCCGAAGGAATCTCGGTCCCGGCCACCTTCTCGATCTCGGATTTGAGCAGCGCGGAAAGCTGGACCCCTCTCCTGTGGATTCCCATGAGGACCAGGTTCGACGGCCCGCCGTTCTTTTCGACCAGCTCCCTGGCCATACGGGACAGGGCCCGTTCGACGGCCTCCTCGTTCAGGAGGCACACGCGTTGGGACTCGGTCATGAGTCTTCCTTGTTTGGTTAAAGGCGCCATTTCGGGCCCGGAGGGCGCCGGCGGCGGCGGGAAAGTAGGGAAGGGTCCTGATGCCTGTCAAAGGCGGGAATCGTCCGTGCCCGATGGGCCTCTCAACGTTCCCGAAAGGCGTCCTCGGCGATGCGCTGAAGGAAGGTCCGGTTTCCCCGGCCCTCACCTTCGGTCACCGCCCAGTCGTAGGAGAAGAGGATGACTCCCCGGGTACCGAGGTTCCCGGCGATCCGGATTTTGTCCAGAGTACCCCGATAGGTGTTCTGGTATATCCCCACGCCGGCCCAGACGCGATTCCTCCCGGCCGCCTCGATGGCCGACCCGATCTGGGCTTCGAAGATTTCATTGTCCGGGGTATAGGCCATGGGGGCCACGGCATCCAGAATCCCACCGGCCAGCCAACCCTTCCAATCCTGGAATCGATACAGGTATGCGTCTTCGAAGTTCGGGAACACGGCGGCCGAAACCGTCAGGTCGGGCCTCCGTTTCTTCACCCCGTGGTAGATGCGTTCAACCAGCCCGGTGATCTGGGCCCGGCGAAATTCACCCCAGGGGCCGGGGAGGGAGTCCGTATACGCCAACGGATCGGATTGGAGGGCCCGGTCCAGGCCGGCCCGTCGGGCCGGGGAGATCCGGGGCGTCACCCAGTTCCTGAAACGTTCCAAGGCGTCACGGGAGTAGTCGAAGTCCGCACTGGGGTAGCGGATGTAATCGAAGTGGAGCCCGTCCAGCTCATAGGACTCCACCAGGTCCATCCAGACCGAGTAGAGATGCTCCTTCACCTCCGGGTGGGACGGCGTCGAATACAAGCCTTCGACACGATCGGTGTTTTGCTGGGAGTACTGAAGAATGGTCTCGGCGTACCGGGGGACCCAGGGGTCCATGTCGTAAAGGTCCCGGGCCAAGGCCCTGGGTACGGCCAGGAGGTCCGGCCGTGCCCGGATGAGGTGGGTCGGATCGGTGGGGAGGCCGCCCAGGCCACCCACCAGGTGTCCGTTCACCCAGGCATGGACGCCCATGCCCCTCTGATGAGCTTCGTCGATGACCACCGCCAGCGGATCGAAAGTCGGGCCCTCGTCCAGGACCGTTGCCGGCGTGGGCTCCCACCGGCTCTCGTAGTAGGCGTCCCCCCGGCCCCGAACCTGGACGACCAGAGTGTTGAAACCGGCCTCCGCGGCTCTCTCCGCCATGACCCGAATGGAATCGGGATCGGTGAGGGTGGTCCTGACCACCCAGAGGGCACGGACCACGGCCGGGAGTGGACGGGCTCGGTACCCGGCGACGGCACCGCCAGGGGTCTTCCATGCAGTGTTTCGTAAGGCTCCCCCTGGCGCATCGGTGGCCCTGGCCCCAGGGTCCCCGGCCCTGGGGTCCCCGGCCGAGGGCTGACCTCGTGGGTCCGTGGCTCGGTCGGGCCGGCCCGGGGCCTCT
Source organism: Gemmatimonadota bacterium (assembly GCA_013043565.1). Lineage (GTDB taxonomy): Bacteria > Gemmatimonadota > Gemmatimonadetes > Longimicrobiales > Gaopeijiaceae > JABDNZ01. The sequence goes on from JABDNZ010000153.1 coordinate 2,784, forward strand.
TCGTTTTGGGGGTTGGACGGTCTTGGGCTCGGCGCGGACGGGTCCACAACCGTGCACGCCCCCAGGGAGAGGACCAGGGCGAGAGTCGGAAACCAGGCGATGAAGGTGTAGCACCGGGCCGATCGCATCATCGTCTCGCCCTGAAAAAGTCCTGGAGGAGAGTCGAGGACGGATCGGCGCACACGCCGCCGACCACGTCCGCCCGATGGTTCAGCCGGGGGTCCTGAAGGAGGTTCCCGAGGCTCTCTGCGTACCCGGCCTTGGGGTCGGCGGCACCATACACCACCCGGCGAATCCGGGCCAAGACCATGGCCCCGCAACAGTGGGCGCAGGGCTCGAGGGTGCAGTACAACTCCGTGTCCTCCAGGCGCCAATCCCCCCGAAGAGCCGCGGCTCGTCGGATCGCCACGGCTTCCGCATGGGCCGTGGGGTCCGAGTCGGTCACGGTTCGGTTATGGGCCTCGGCCAGAAGCTGTCCGTCCTTTACCACGACGGCACCCACGGGAACTTCCCCACGGAGGGCCGCCAGCCGGGCCTGTTCCAAAGCCCTGGCCATCCAGAGGCGGTCGGACGCACCGATCCCGTGGTTTGGAGGCGTTGGAAGACCGGGAGAGTGTCCCGGGGCCTGCACGCAGGTCAGTGGGCGATGGCGGTGACGGCAGCCGGGAGATGATCCATGCGCCGATACATGCCGGTGACTTTGCCCAACAGAACGAGGGGGGTGGAGTCGTCCACGGCAGTGGGACTCCCCTTCCCTGCGAGAGGGTACAGCTGGACCGCTTGGGCACCTCGAGAGAACCGATAGTACTCCGCCGGCCCGTTCACCTTGGCCACCACGATGGCCCCGTCCTGGAGATCCACCAGGCTTGCAGGCTCCATGAGGATGTAGTCACCCTCGATACATCCCAGGGGTGCGAGCTCCCCGGAGCTGGCCTGGACGAAGTAGGCGCCTTTGTCCCCCGCCCACCGGCGATCAAGCGTCAGGAAGCTGTCGGCCCGATCGGCCCGGGGGCCTTTCCCGTCTTCGGGAAGCCGAGAGAAGCACGGCACGGACACCCCAGGAGCATCCAGATCCATTCCCAGAATCTTCACGCCGCGAGACCGGGAAGGATCCCTTTCCAGGAAACCCTTGTCGGCCAGGGCCTGAAGGTGCTCGGAAACCGTCTTGGTGCTCTTGATCCCGAACCGTTCTCCGATCTCACGGATAGAAGGCTGGTAGGTGTTCGACCTCAGGTAGGACACCATGTAGTCCAGGATCTTTTCTTCGATTTCCGTCAGATTCGGGAGCATCCAGATCTCCAGGTGCCTGAATGTCTCGCCCTGAAAAAGGGCCAAGAAACGCGATCAATGAGGGGACGGATCGCTATCCTAATGTGCCTTATTCGCTGGTGTCAAGAAAGAGTTTTCTTCGACCCGCCGTTTGTTTACTCCGTGGGAAGCTCACCCGACCGCAAGATGTTTACGGCCCGCTGGATGCGATCCAGGGACCGTTCCCTCCCCAAAAGCACCAAAACGTCAAAGATCCCGGGACTAGCCGACGATCCGGTCAGCGCCAGGCGCAGTGGTTGAAAGAGCTTCCCCGCCCCGATCTCGAGCTCCTCGGCCAAGCCTCGGGAAACCTCTTCCAACCTCTCCTGATCCCAGTCGACGTCGCCAAGTTCGGCATGGAGTCGCTCGAGGCGGTCGGCAACGGCTTCGGCGTCCTTCGCCCACTGCTTCCGCACGGCTTTGGGTTCGTAGTCGATATCGGTGGAAAAATACGGTTCGGCCTGGTCCAGGAGGTCCTCTACGGTCCTGGCTCGCACCTTGAGAAGTTCCACCAGGAAATAGATGTCGATGGCCTCCCTGCCGCCGCTCGCCGGAGGCTCCGGAAGAAGTCCCTTCCCCGTCAGCCGCCACTTCACCTGCTCCACCAGCTCTTTCAAGGGCATGGCGGCCAGGTGTTGTCCGTTCAGCCACTCCAGCTTCTTGAAGTCGAATACCGAGCTCTTTTTCAGGACCCTTTCCAGGGAAAAGACCTCTACGAGCTCTTCCCGGCCGAACACCTCCCGGTCATCCCCCGGGGACCACCCCAGGAGTGCCAGGAAGTTGAACATGGCCCCAGGGAGGATCCCCTCCTTCTCGTAGTCCCCCACGGCCGTGGCTCCGTGGCGCTTGGACAGTCTCTTCCCGTCCGGGCCCAGGATCAGGGGAACGTGGGCAAAGGACGGAACCGGATTCCCCAGGGCTTCGTGAAGGAGAATTTGTTTTGGCGTGTTGGAAAGGTGGTCATCGCCCCGAAGAACGAGGTTGATTCCCATCTCGGCATCGTCGGATACCACGGCAAGGTTGTAGGTGGGGGTACCGTTGCTCCGCAGGATCACGAGGTCGTCGATCTCCGCGTTTCGGAAGCGTGACTCCCCGTGGACCTTGTCGTTCCAGACCGTCTCTCCGTCGGGGACACGGAAGCGGACGGCGAACGTCTCACCGGCCTCCATGCGGGCCTGCATGTCGTCGGCGCTCATGGCGTCGGCCCGTTCCCGGGCCCGGCGGGTCCGTTTCCCCGTCTCGATCTCCTCCTCCCGATCCCGGGCGGCTTGCTCCGGCGTCGAGAAGTCCCTGTACGCCTGGCCCGACTCGAGGAGAGAGAGGGCTGCCTCCCGGTGCCGATCCAAACCATCGCTCTGGAAGAAGGGCCCCTCGTCCCAGGTCACACCCAGCCACTCCATTCCGTGGAGGATCGCCTGGGTGTGCTCCTCGCTGGATCGTTCCTGATCCGTGTCCTCGATGCGGAGGACGAGCACTCCCTCTTCCTTTCTGGCCAGAAGCCAGTTGAAGAGGGCGGTCCGGGCGCCCCCCACATGGAGGAAACCGGTGGGGGACGGGGCGAAGCGAACACGAAGGGTCATGAAACTCCCAGCTCCTGACGAATCAGCTCCTGAACGACCTTGGGGTCGGCTTTCCCACCGGTCTCTTTCATCACCTGCCCGGTGAAGAACCCAAGGAGGCCGGTTTTGCCGTCCCGGTACTCCTGGGCCTTTTCCGAGTTGGCTACTAAGACATTGAGCACCAAGGGTTTGAGATCTCCAATATCATCGATTCTCTCAAGTCCTCGCTCCTTCACGAGGGCTCGAGGATCGGCCCCCTTCGACACCATTTCCGCGAAAATTTCCTTGGCCACGGGCTGGGAGATCACCCCTTCTTCCCTCAGGGCGACAAGAGAGGCCATGTGGCCCGGGGTGATGGGGAGCTCGGACAACGAACGTCCCTTCATCTCCCTCATGAGCTCGTTCACGATCCAGTTGGCCACGGCCCGGGGATGCTCGGACGTCTCGGCCGTCAACTCAAAGAAGCCCGCCACGTCCGCCGAACCCGTGAGGAGGTCCGCTTGCCGCTCCGGGATCTCCAATTTCTCCTGCAGACGAGCGAAATGTCCGGCCAGAGACGGATTCTCTTCCCGGATCCGGTCTCGGGCGGCGCGCCCGGTGTCGACCCCCGGGAGGCCATCCTCGGCGCCATCGGCGGTGTCGCGCCAACCCCCCTCGACTCCGGCCTCCTCTCCCACCCCCAGGACCGGCCCTTCCGAGGCACCGATGCTGATGGAGGAGGGACTGTGGGCCTCCGGCCGGGCCATGGTCGTTTCGGTCTCCACCCGTTTGGTCCACGTATCCCGTAGCGTCACGATCCGGTTGAACACGAGGCTCCCGGGCCGGGAATCCTCCAGGTCCGTCATGAAGTAACCCAGGCGCTCGAGCTGATAGCGGGTCCCGGGCGGGTCGGTGGCCACGCTGGGCTCGATCAGAGCCTCCTCCACGACGACCTTGGAGTCCGGGTTGAGGTGCGCGGTGAAGTCCGTGTCGCTGTCCGATTCAGGATCTGGCTCCGTAAAGAGGCGGTCATAAAGGCGGGCCTCCACCCTTAGGGCGTCGGGGGCCGACACCCAATGGATGGTCCCCTTCACCTTTCGGCCGTCGGGGGCGTTTCCACCTTTGGTCTCGGGATCATAGGTGCAGCGAAGCTCTACCACGTCCCCTGTCGACGGATCCTTCACCACCTCTTCACATCGAATGAAGTAGGCGTATCGAAGCCTAACCTCGCCTCCCGGCACCAGTCGGAAGAAGCCCGGGGAGGGTTCCTCCATGAAGTCGTCGGCCTCGATGAAGAGCTGCCGACCGAAGGGCACCATTCGAGAGCCCTCCAGGGGCACGTCATGAGGAAAGGACGGGGCCTCCAACATCTCCCCTCCCCCCTCGGGGTAGTTGGTGATGACGACCTTGAGGGGCCGGAGCACGCCCATGACTCGGGGGACGGTCGTGTTCAACTCGTCTCGGATCGTGAATTCGAGCTTCGCCAGATCCACTCGGTTGTTCACCTTTGCCAAACCCACGGACTCGGTGAACCGGACAATGGCCTCGGGCGGTATCCCCCGCTTCCGCATCCCGGCAAGAGTGGGCATTCGAGGATCGTCCCAACCGTCTACATGTCCTTCGTCCACCAATCTCATGAGCTTCCGTTTGCTCACGATTGTGTATTCCAGGTTGGTCCGGCCGAACTCGTACTGGTGGGTCCTGGGCTCCTCGAACCCGACCTCGTCCAGCAGCCAGTCGTAGATCTCCCGGTTGTTCTCGAACTCCATGGAGCAGAGGGAGTGGGTGATGTCCTCGACGGCATCCGAGAGGCAGTGGGTGAAGTCGTAGAGGGGGTAGATGCACCACTCGTCCCCCTTGCGATAGTGGGAAGCGTGGCGAATTCGATACAGGACCGGGTCCCGCATGATCATGTTGTTGTGGGCCATGTCGATCTTGGCACGTAACACATGCTCGCCGTCGGCGAACTCCCCTTCCTTCATTCGGAAAAAGAGATCGAGGTTGTCCTCGATCGATCGCTCTCGGTGGGGGCTGTCCCTGCCGGGTTCCGTCACGGTCCCCCGGTACTCTCTGATCTCTTCCTCGGAGAGGGAGTCGACGTATGCCTTTCCCTTTTGAATGAGGATGAGGGCGAACTCATACAGCTTGTGGAAATAGTCGGAAGCGAAATAAAGATGCTCGCCCCAGTCGTATCCGAGCCAACGGATGTCTTCCTGAATGGCCCGGACGTACTTCATGTCCTCGGTGAGAGGATTGGTATCGTCGAAGCGGAGGTGGCAAACCCCGTCGTTCTCTTGGGCAAGGCCGAAGTTCAGCACGATGGGGCGGGCGTGCCCGATATGCAGATAGCCGTTGGGCTCCGGAGGGAACCGGGTCTCCACCCGCCCCCCGTATGTGCCCTCCTCGTTGTGCTTCGCGACGATGGTCCGGATGAAGTCTTTGCCTTCGGTCCGGGTGTCGCGGCTCGCGCCGCGGTTCACGCCGTCGCGGGAATCCCCGCTCATGGTTGCTCCCGATGTTGTCCGAATAGATGAGAGCCCCACCCCGAACGGGGAGAGGCTCCTTACAAACTATCGAATGCCAGGCTGTTTTGGAGGGGGGCGGGAGGCTACAACCTCCGCCAGCCACCCTCAAAGAGGTAATACAGGGCAGGTGTGGTGGTCAGGACAAAGAGGGTGGAGGAGAGAAGGCCTCCGATGAGGGCATAGGCCAGAGCATTCCAGATCCGGGCGTCGGCGCCCTGGCTGAACAGCACCAGGGGCAGCAGGCCCAGGACCGTGGTAGTGGTGGTCATGAGGATGGGCCGGACCCGCTCCAGGGTACCGGTCAAGATCGAGTCCCTGAGGGACAGCCCGGACTCCCGCCTCGTCTGGTTGATATGGTCCACGAGGAGGATGGCGTTGTTCACCACGATCCCGCCCATCATGATCACGCCGATATACGCCTCCCGGGTAAACGTGGCGTTGACGTAGAAGAAGATCAGGAAGACCCCGATGAGGGCCATGGGCACCGTCAGCAGAACACACAACGGCTGCACCATGGACTCGAAGAGAGCGGCCGTCACCATGAAGATCAGGAGGATCGAGATGGCGAGAACGAAATAGATCTGCTCCCTCTCCTCCTCGGACCAACGCCAGCGGTCCTCTTCTCTGATGGTGTATCCCGGCGGCAGGACGGTGGCCCCCACCACGGCGTCCCGCACCATGTCTCCCAGCTTGGTGGGCCCCCGGAACTCGTAGGCCACGGTTCGTTCGTACTGCTGGTTCTCTCTGCGGATCCGGGCCAGGATCTCCTTCGGTGCAATGCTGACCACGTCCCCGATCCGAATTCCCGTCCCGGCCGAGCCGGTGATGATGGTCTCCTCGAGCTCCCGAAGGTCCACCGTCGTGAACCCTTCCATCTTCACGTCGAACCGGACCTCTTCACCCCCGAGCTTCAGGAGCGACTGGCCGGTCTGCCCCCGGATGACGGCGTTCATCCGGCCCACGAAGTCCTGGATGGTCATGTCGTACCGGGCAAGGGCCGCCCGGTCGATCTCCACCACGTACTCTGTGGCTTTGTCCCGATCGAAATAGGAGCCGGAGGCGTTGGTATCCACGTCCCGAATCCTGGACATGCGGGTGAGGCGACTGCCCAGATCTTCGGCGATGTCTCGCACCATCTCGTAGTTGTAGCCCAGGACCTGGATGGAGTAGTTGGGGGGAGACCCTCCCCCGCCGTAGAACGACGGGCCGAAACCATAGACCCGGACCTCGGCCCCGGAGAAACCCAGGGAATAGGCCACCATCTGCTCCTTGATGGCCGACGGCACCGAGGTGTTCTCCAGATCCTCCGGGAACGTCACCCGGATGGCGGCGAAGGTTCCGGTCACCTGGCTCGTGAATCGCTCCACCTCCGGAAGGGCGGCGAGGCGCTCCTCGAAGAACAGGGCCAGTTCATCGGTCCGGTCCAGGTCGGAACCCCTAGGCAGGGTGATCCTGATATCCACGAAGGTCTGCTGGCCCCATCCCCCGCCCCAGATCACACCCCGGGTCACATACCGATTGAACAGGTAGTACGAGCCGCCCAGGCAGACGATGGCCACCACAACGGCGGCCCAAGGGTACCGCAGCGTCCCGCCGATGAGGGCCCGGTACACCCGGACGTAGATAGGGGGCCGGGGGCCGGCCGCGAAGGGCTCACCCCCCTCCGGGGCCTTCCGCCTCGACCCACCTCTCCAAGCCGTGCCCAGGGGGGACCCCATATCCAGGATCCTGCCGGCCAGGGCCGGGATGAACGTGAAGGCGACGAATAGTGAGGCCAGGAGGGTCAGGCCCACCACGATGGCCAGGGGGACGTAGAAGATCCGCAGCTCACCCTGGAGATAGACGAACGGCACAAAGACGATAAGGGTG
>JABDNZ010000161.1 GCA_013043565.1 Gemmatimonadota bacterium
GCCGAGGAATGGGCCGAGGAGGAAGCTCAGATTGAGGCTGAGGTTCTTCAAGCAATCACCGAGCGACTGAATGCCTACGAAGGTTTTGTTGCCAGCAGAGATCTTGAGGGTTGGTGGTCGTATTGGACCGAAGACGTTCATGTCATGGAACCGGGGATGGACATGGCCGGTGAGGATTTCTACAACATGGGTAAGGACTTCTTCGAGGCAGGAGGGGAGGTTTTTTCGGCGAATTGGATCACCGATGAGCTTTTTGTTCACGGCGATGTAGCCTACCTGATTGGAGAAATCCATGAAGCCTTCCGTTACCCAGGTGCTGAACCTGCCGAGGCACATAACCATATCTTCGTACGGTGGGAGAAGCAGCCGGACGGAGTCTGGAAGATGAGTCGGTTCGTTGCTGGACCCATCGACGCGCCGCCAGCAGGCTAACCCACACCTTCCGATTCAGGAGGAGACGACCCTGGTGATCCAAAGCCAGGGTCGTTTTTCTCTAGTCAGATTTCCAATAGTTACTAATGCCGGGAATCCAGTTTTGGATCGGTACGAATGGGCAGGAGTAGAATCCTTAAGACACTATAACCCACCCGCTTGGGGGGCGAAGGGTTCGAGAGAGACGGAAGAGGAATTACTAAGGATCCTCCAGGGTTGGAATACGGCTTTTGGACAGTCTCAGAAGCTGCTTTCCGGGGAAGACTGGACTCTGATTCTGACGGCCTGAAGTTACTTCGAGCGGTTGGGAAGATCCTACCTCGAAAGACCGCCTCCAACCTCGGTGACGGATACCTCGATTATCTAGGTGTGTGCATGTTCGTGTGCCGGTTCAGATGCAGAAACCCTGCGAATCGTCCGGTTTTGACTCGCAGGGTCTGCTAAGAAAAGCCTGGATTTACTGCAAATCTGCCAAAGTCGGTGGACCTCGGGCAGGCTTGTAAGGCAGGCGCTCTAAACCAACTGAGCTAAGCGCCCCAAGGGCTTTCGCGACCTAGGCTGTTTTTCAGTCACCAAATTGTCACCCAGGAATGGCTTCAACCTGGCTCTCCCGCTTCGCCGGGAGCCCACACCGCAAAGGAAAGTGTAACGTGTAAGGGATCGTCTCTCCAGCCCAGGCACTTCCGGCACTTCCCTACCGTACCTCCCCCCCGCCCCGGAGCTTTCTGGGACACATTCGGGACACAGTGCGGGGAGGCACGCCTCAATGTTCCATATCATCCGCATACTTCTCCGGCAGGGGATGGAAGCGGGCGGAAAGAAAACGGCGTCACAAAGCCCCGAGGCACCAAGGCCGTAACCTGGAAGTGTCAAAACCGGGCATAGAATCGTAGGCCGGAAGAGGTGGTGAACTCAAGCCGGACAGGGAACATCCTTTCCAAAGCCGAGTTCTTTGAAGTAGAGTTCAGGTCAGACGGCGGACCATCGGCGCCAGAGTACAAGGAGTAGAACCATGAAGGATTTTCCCCGGGTCGTTCGAGATGCCCTACGGCAGCTACTTTTGGCCGTGATCGTTCTGTTTCCCCTTGCCTGCGCTACGTCCCCCTCTCCTGAGAACAATCCGGACATCGACCCGGAAGGCTTCGAACTCCTCATGGGCTCCATCGCCGGGGCCCACATCGTTGAACCCCCGAATACCGTTCGGCCCGACGACATAGAGGGTTCCCCTGTTCGCACATTCTCCGAAATGCTCAGCCGAATTCCGGGAGTCTGGGTCACGGACCAACGGGAGGACGGAATCCGCGTTCGGATCCGGGGAATCTCGTCCATGGTCGGCGGACAGGAACCCCTCTTCGTTATCGACGGCATGATCGTCCAGTTCCAAGGGCGGGACCTCGACGGTGTCGACATGGGAAGTATCGAGTCCATCACCGTGCTAAAGAACGCGGGCGAGACCGCGTATTACGGGAGTCGAGGAGCCAACGGAGTCATCGTCATCCGGACCAAGAAAGGGACCTGAGCTCGGCCGGGATACCACGCAATAACGAGGGCGATGAAAAAACCGATGGCGAGAACGACGAAGAGGTCCTGGAAGAACGTGTCTGTCCAGCAGGGCCTGGAAGCGGGGATGGTCGCGGAGGGGGTTCCGAAAAATGGAAAGAGGGCTGCCTCTGGGGCGGGACCCTATCGCACTCTCTCGAACACGACGCCTTCGGTCAAAACAAACCCGGTGACCTCACCATCGGTGTCCCGCTCAAATCTCAGTTCCCCCAGGGGAAAGACGGTTCGAAATACATCTGGCTCCCAGGGTCTGATTTCGAAGTCTTGGGGACCTGGGTTGCTCAACCGGAGTTTCCCATCCTCCACCCGAAGCGTGTAAACGACCTCCAGCTCCTGGCTGTAGTAGCTCCCGGCGAATGCGCCGAGGTCCTCATCCGAGGGCTCGAAGGGCGTCATCCGACGATATGCCAAACCGCCCTGCAAAGTCACCCGCTCGACTCTCCCGTCCACGTCCCGGTGAAAAGTCACAGTCTGACGTTGGGTTTCATCAGTGAACGTGGAGTCGGAGAGAGGATACAGGGCGAGTCGAGATGGCTCCCGCCACCCCGAGTCCACCTGCACGAATAATCGGTTGTCTTCGCGCGTAAATACGGCGGTCAGGCCTGGGCCATCCGCTCGGTAATGACCAGCGTACGCTTCCAGAAGGGTAACCTGAACTTGGACCGGAGCTGGGTCCTGGACTCTTCCGAGATCGGGTTTCGGGACCTGCTCAACCGACCTGTCCTCCCCAAAGAGATCCTCTGCGATCCTTCCTAGAACAGAGGAGTGGAACCCATCATTGGATAGATAAACCACACCCGTATCGATCTCGGGGTAATAGTGGAACGCCGCGAAATGCTGCCCGTCCTCACCGGAATGAGAATACCGACGGAGCCCGCGGTGGATGCCGATTGAAAGTCCCAGCCCATAAGCGATAGTGCCCCCACTCGAAAGCACACCGCGCTCCGTCATCCGGGAGACGACCTCCGGACCACCGACTCGTGGATCACTGAAGTTTCCCGCCCACTTCGCAAGATCTTCCACCGTCGTGTAGATGCCAGTGGCTCCAAAGAAGGCGTCGAGCTCGTCCCCCTCTTCCCAAACGACCTCTTCGCCTCGGATTCCCGCATAACCCTCCGCACTGTTCGGGATGATCTGACTGTCTTGAGTTTTGACAGTGGTGTTTTCCATCCCAAGGGGATTAAAGACATTCGCCTCCATCCACTCCGGAAACGTTTCACCCGTCACGCTTTCCACAACCTCGGCCAGGAGGATGTAGGCAGTATTGGTGTAGCTCATCGCTTCACCGGGTGGGTTTTGCAGAGCTTGCTGTCGCTGAACAAGCTGGATGAGATCCTCACGAGTCCACCTGCCCGGTATCCTCCCCTGCATCGATAGCGTGGCATGGAGTTCCCTGAATCCACCCGTATGATTCAGAAGGTGAAGAAGAGTGACCGGTTGACCGAAGTCCGGGAGCTCGGGAAGGTACGTACGGACGTCATCCTCGAAGGAGAGCTCTCCATCCTTCTCCAAGAGGGCGACAGCGAAGGCAGTGAACGGCTTCGAGACCGAACCGATGTTGGAGGCTGTTTCTGTCGTGAACGGGATACCGTACGTCAGGTCTGCCAGACCGAACGCCCCAGCGTAAGTGACATCCCCCCTCTGGACGACGGCTATCGCCCCCCCTGGACGATCCTCCTTGTCCAAGAACCTCACCCATTGGTCGAGCCCACCCGCCAGGGTGGTGGCCGAAGGTTCAACCTGATCCAATCGGAGTGCGTATCGACCGGATCCTCCGGGAGCAGGTGTCAGCTCAATCCGGTGTGCCCCTGGCTTGGAGGATTCGAATCGAATCAACTCCCAGCCTCTCTGGAATTCATCGATTCTGGCGAGATGACCATTCTCCGGATCATAGACGGTCACCACAATGTCGAGGTTCTTCTGGTCCACCTCGCCGAACACGACCTGGTTCGCGTTGAGATCTACAAGGAAAGCGTGTCGTCCCCCTGCAGACAGCTCCCCCTCTATAGTCCGGCCAACCCCGAGTTCCGTCAGATCCTGTCCCCGAATCGGGAAGACAGCCCCGAGGGTCAAGAAGACGACGTAGACCACCTCAGCGGGGCGGGCCTTCCGCCGCTTCAACTCGGTCAGGAACAACGAGAGCTTTGATACCACGTTGATGGCTCCAGTGAGAGGCGACTGCCCCTGCCAGTCCAGTCAGCCACCAAGGAGAATCATGTGTTGTGGGTATGGTGGGGGCAAGGAAGTCGAAGCTCTATCCTCACTCCCGTGAACTTTCGATCAGGCGCAGGATTTCGTCAATCTGCCGGATAGCCGTCTCTCCGGTATCAACGACGCCCTCCCTCGAGAGGGCTGTGATCACGTAGATGTTCGCAAGCTCCCTCGTCCAGAACACATCTGAATCGGCGTCGAACCGACTCGGCGGCAGTTCAAGATCCGATACGATGCCGGCGTACTCCTCACCGATGAAACTTCTCGCGTTGGCATTCCTCACCAGGAAAGGAGCTTGGATTTGGTTCCACTGGTCGAATCCCTCCCGATAATTGTCATCTAACCACCTTAGACTTGTCTCAAACTGAGCCAGTGCGGACCGGAGGCTGTCGCTTTGGAGCAGTTCCATCTTCCCTGAGTTCACCATGTCAAAGTACGTCCCCAGCACAGGGCGAAACGGAGAGATCAAGAAGCTGGTATAGGCATGTTTCTTGAGACTATCTGAAGGCACCGTCAACGGTGGCTCGGCCAGGAGGTTGAGCATGGCGAGACTATGGTTGCGATAACCCGTGTTATTGGCGTTGGTTCGACGAAAGTTCGCTCTCGTTTGTTCAAAGTCACCCTTCAGAGCCGTTAGGTACTCTGCCTCGGCCACCCGATCCAATCGGTATTCATTCCAAGCGTCCGCTGCTAAGGCGAGTCCGATACCTACCACGAGGAGTGCTACCTCTGCGAAAGCCTGAGTCCAGTTGACCCGATTCTTCATCGTCGCTCTCCGGTGAAGCCGTAGCCTGAGTGTTTCTTCGAAAACTGCCCGAGCCTAGTCCCTCCACCAACCCCCGCGCAAATGCTCCGCACAGCAAAGTTGCAGGGAATAGTTGGTGTGGTTAGATAAGTGGGGTCTTCCCAAAACTAGGAGGCTCTATGAAAGCAGTCGCAGCAGTGCTTGCCGCACTCGTGGCACTTGGGGTTCTGATGTATGTCTACACGGCCCCAGCCGATCCACCGGCTGAGATGACCGAAGCTGAGATTGCTCAGATTGAGGCTGAGGTTGAGCAGATCATGCGCGGGCTCTACACCTCGGTCGCAGACGCCGATGTCGGACCATGGATGGAGACACTGGCTGAGCCAGCCGGACCATGGTTGCTGGATACAGAAATCGGTGATCTCCGAGAAACGTCCAATCGATTCGAGGCCGAATACGACTCGCAGGTGACACAGGTTTTGGGCGGGCTTGAGATCCAAGTCGATGCGATCAGCCGAACGGTGGTCTTCGTGGCCGCCACGGTTCAGGACAGAGAGTGGCACCTGGTTGACGGAACTATTGACCGGTCTTCCACGGCCGAGACCTGGGTCTTTGTGGCAACGGATGACGGATGGAAGCTGTATGCCGGCCAAAGTGCGATCTTCCCTATTGATGAAGTAGCCCTGGAAGGCTGACCCACATCTTCCGACTCTAAACAGGAGAACGGCCCAGGTGAACCAAAAGCCTGGGTCGTTCTTTCTTCTTCTTGTTAGTTTCGCACCAAGATTAGCCCTTCGACCACACTTTCGGCTGCCTATTCCTGCTTGTTTCCGCGTGCAGTTCCAGAAAGCAGCCCTGAAGACGCTTCGAGATGTGGTCACTCACTTCCACGTCAGACTTGGCATGAATCCCGGCCCAAACAAAAAGCACGTAGGGTGACATCGGATATATCCGACCA
>JABDNZ010000166.1 GCA_013043565.1 Gemmatimonadota bacterium
CACTTGCATCTTCTCCATGACTCGGGCGCGATGGATCTCGACCGTTCGCTGACTGATCTCCAACTCCCGGGCGATATTCTTGTTCGGTTTCCCGGAAACCACCAACTCCATGACCTCGGTTTCTCGCGGGGTCAGCGACTCCAGCCGAGACCTGATCTCGAGCAGATCCCTCCGCCTGGCCCGCCCCCGGGCGTCTACCTCCAAAGCCTCATGGATCTTGTCCAGAAGATCCTGGTCTCTGAACGGTTTCTGGACGAAATCCAATGCTCCATTTTTCACGGCCTCCACGGCCATGGGGACATCCCCGTGGGCGGTCACGAAAATGATGGGGAGAGTTGATCCCCCCTCCTTAAGACGAGCCTGGAGATCGAGACCACTCATTCCAGGCATTCTCACGTCCAGAACCAGGCAGCCTGCTCTCTCCACTTCGTAGGCTTCGAGAAAACCACTCGCGGAGAGGAATACCTCCGCGGGAAGGCCCACCGAACGGAGCAGCAGGCGTATGGAGTCCGCCACTCCGGGGTCGTCGTCAACCACGAACACCGTGGGTTCTTGGTCATTCATCTCCCGCCTCGTTGGCTTTGGGAAGAGTGAAGTGGAACGTGGTGCCACCCTCGGGATTTCGTGAGAACCACAGCCGGCCCCCGTGCGCAGAAATGATCGACCGACTGATGTTCAGCCCCAAGCCCAATCCCGCCTCCTTTGTGGTGAAGAAAGGCTGGAACAGGCTCTTATCGCTCGTATCCGGGATTCCACAGCCCATGTCGCTTACGTCCACTTTAACTCCACCTCCGGAAACCGAACCGGCACGGACTACGAGATTTCGGCGATCCATGGGCGTGTCGACCATGGCGTCGATCCCGTTCCGGATGAGGTTCAAGACGACTTGTTGGATTTGGACCGCGTCTACCCGGACTGGTGGAGAATCGGCCGGAAGGACAAAGCGCAGATCGACCCCGTTCAATCGAGCGTCAACGGAAGCGAGTGCCGAAATCTCATCCAACAAACGGACCACGTCGCACTCGACCACCTCGCTTTCCTGCCTCCGCACCAAACCCCGCAAACGGTGAATAATGTCCCCGGCTCGGAGCGCTTCTTCACCGATACGTTCCAGAACGTCCAGGACCTCGGGTGCTTCCACCAGTCCTGCGTCCACCAAACGGGAACAGGCTTGAGCGTACGTTGCGATGGCAGTCAGCGGTTGGTTTACCTCGTGGGCAATGCTTGATGCCATCTCCCCCATGGTGCTCACACGGGTGAAGTGAGTCATTTTCTCTCGGAATTCCTCCTCCTTTTCCCGAATGCGTTCCTCCGCGGTCAAGCGCTCGATGACATGCCCCAACCGCTCGGCAACAGCATTGAGGAGTCTCCGTTCTTCCTTCAAGAAAGGCCCCTCATCCTCCGGGGGTCGAGGTTCCCAGTAAGAGACCTCAATCCCCCCTTCCCTCGCCCCGTGCACCACGAGATCAGCCTCCAGGGTGGCGACCGGTTCCTTGTACGACCTACTCCTGAATTCCCTCTCCTTGAGCACGATCCGAGCGCAAGCGACGTCCGCATGATTCCAGGACGTTGCCAGAAGCTCCACCGTCTGCAGGAATATTCGATCCAGCGAACCGCCGGCTCGCTCCACGATGTCAGAGATGCCGAACAAGCAGTTCAGTTCTTTCACCCGTTCCCCTAGCTGATGGGCCAGGTGAGTCAACGGATCGGCCTCTGGTTTTGGGGGAACCTCGCTCGGGTTCATGGCTCGATCCCTACTTGAGCTGATCCGAATCCGGAAAGGACCAGGCGGAATGGCTGGGAGTCCCTTGGTGGCTCTTGAAAGGGAACTTACGCTCCCCCTGGATCCGGACATAGTCGAAAATGACCGCTACTCGGCTAGGTGATTTCCACGATTTCGCTGGAGACGGAGAAACCGCTTCTTTCAGATCAGGCCGGCCGGCTCCCATTGGCCAAGAGAGAAAGGCGCTGGAATGAGATCTCGGGGTCCTGCGAGGAAAGCCAACACCTCCCTTGAAGGAGTGGTATGTGTGATCGATGGGGATCAAGGGATCCGGAACAGCCTCTATATGCTTTTCGGAACGCTCGGAATAAGGGCCGCGACCTTCTCCACCGCTGAGGAGTTCCTGGATCGGTTGGGGGGTGAGAGCCCGTCAGTCCTCATCACCGAACTCGTCCTTCCGGGAATGGGCGGGTTTGAACTCAAAGAAGCTCTCGACCAGGAAGGAAACCCCCTCCCCGTCATCGGTCTGACGAGCGAGTCGGACGAGCAGGAGAGGGAGGAAGCCTCCCGACTCGGGTTTCTCGAGCTGGTCGAGAAGCCTTTCATCTATTGGCCAGTGGTGGAGCGGGTCCATCAAACCCTGAAAGTCCCCTGTTAGCCTTCCGTCCTGATGAGGGACGGAGATCCGGGAGGCGACGATGTCCAGCATAGCAGTGCCGGCACTGACAGGCGCGAAGCAAAAGCCACCCTCCGCAAACGACCATCTCAAGGGCCTGTTCGGAGCTGTGTTCTGGAGCTCGATGATCCTTGCAACGGGGATTCACTTCGCCGTCTTTTCCTGGTTTCCAGAGATGACGACGGAGGACGTCTCCTTCTTCGTTCAGGAGCTGGAGGCGATCACGCTTCCGCCGGAGATCGAGATTCCGGCGCCACCCGAAGCCATCGCCAGACCAGCTGTTCCTGTAATAGCTGTCGGGAACATCGACGAAAACATCACCATTGCCCCGACGACCTTCGAGAGCAATCCGGTGAAAGAACTCCCGCCGCCGCCAACGTTGTCCGAAAGCGGCGCGGAGAGCCTAGCCGCCGCACCGACCTTCACCCCCTATACGGTGAGGCCGGACATAAAAAATCGCGAAGAGGTCAGGAGAGCCCTCCAACGGGAATACCCTCCTCTGCTCCGGGAGGCAGGACTCGGAGGGGAGGTATTGGTGTGGTTCTTTATCGATGAAGAGGGTCGGGTGGTGCGGACCCAGATCCACCAAAGCTCCGGGCATGAGGCGTTCGATAATGCGGCTCTGGAGGTGGCTGACATCATCCGATTCACGCCTGCCCTGAACCGGGACAAACGCGTTCCCGTCTGGATCTCCATCCCCATCACCTTCACGGTTGGGTAGAGAGGTAGAGCGAAGCAGCAGCTAAGCCTACTGCCCAACCTCCCTGCTCAGGATCGTGATGGGTTGGGGATACTGCATTGGACCCAGAGGAGTCTGAATCGTGGGGGTGGCCCTAAGTGCGATCTCCTTCGGCGCCCCACCCTGGTTGGCCATGGACAGGGCCAGCTCCAGAAGATCCTGGGCGCTCCCGTCGAAGAACTCCAGGAGGTTCAGGCTGATGGTTAGGGGGACGTCGGTGGGTTCGCCCGGCCGGAGCAGGATCTCTTCCTCCAGCACTCCACTCAGCGTTTCCCGATCCTGGAGCAGAAGGGTCCAGGCCATTTGAACCATCCTGGCCTCCGTGCTGTTTTCTGCCGGGTTCTCCGCCCGAAGGTGGAGGCGGAAGTCCATGGGGAGCTCATTCCGGGACAAGGCCAGCGCCAGTCGCCCGGCGTCCATAATGTTCAGGTCGTCGAAGGAACGAACACTACCGAGATCGATCCCGGAGAGGCGGAGGTCCGAAACCCGGTCCAGGGCAAAGTCCACATTTCGGAGGGCCGCGAATTGTTGAAGGGTGGCGCAGCCGACGGTCGTGGCGAGCAGGAGGGCGCTCAGGGCAAGATAGGGCCGGAAGAGTCTGAATCGCATGGGTTTAAGATCCACTCTCTGTGGGGGGAACGATCACACCTTAAGATAATGGAGATCGCGCATCCACGGTCTGCTCTCTCCGGACCTGGCGACAGGATGGGCCTACGGTCAGACCTTCCGGTACCTGAAGCACAATGGGCTTCTGATCGGAGCAAACGATCTCTGGATCGCCGCTACGGCCATCGGCCACGACTTCCCTCTTGTTACTCGAAACACAGACCACTTCAGACGAGTCCCCGGGCTGAGGGTGGCGGGCCACTGAGGAGGAGACGTTGAGGATTCGTTCCCTGGCGGGAGAAGGATTCCAGCAACCGCAGAAGTCCCTGGCGAGAAAATCCCACACCGAAACCAATCTGTTCCGACCGGCGTAGGGTCTCCAGATCTCCCCATCTTCCAACAGACACATAGCCGAACCCGCAACCTCCTGGGATGGAGCCATCGTGGAAAGACTCCTTCAGGACCTTCGCCTGGCATTCCGCTCGGCCATCCGCCGGCCCCTTTTGGGCCTGGTGGCCGCCGTGTCCCTGGCTATCGGCATCGGCGCGAACACGGCCATTTTCAGCGCGGTGAATCGTCTCCTCCTCCGTCCCCCCGACGGGATTCCGGAACCAGGACGGGTGGTAGAGCTTGGTGTCGGGACGGACTTCGGCAGTTGGGCCTATCAGGACTTCCTGGACGTACGGGCGGGCGCCGAACCGCTGGAGGAGGTCGCAGCGTACGACTTCCAGGCCATGAGCCTGAGCCAGGGTGGGGAGGGTGTCCGGACGTTCGGAATGATCGTCTCGGCCAACTACTTCCAGGTGTTCGGAACGGTTCCTTCCCAAGGTCGATTCTTCTTTCCCGAAGAGGACGTCGGCCTCGGAGAACATCGGGTCGCGGTGGTGAGTCACGACTTCTGGCTGTCCAGGCTGGGCGGGAACCCGGAGGTGATCGGGTCCACCGTCCAGTTGAATCGTGAGACCTTTCAGGTTGTGGGGGTGACCCGACCCGAGTTTCGGGGTCATATCATCGCGTTCCGGCCGGAAGTGTACGTGCCCATGACCGCCTATCCCCTCCTCCAGGGGAGCGGGGACCGCTTTGAACGCCGTGGCACCAGGTGGGCCCAGGTGGTGGGCCGGCTCGGGGCCGACGCCACGGTCGAGCAGGCTCAGGCCGCCGTCGATGCCGTATTCCTTCGATTGGCCGAGGAATACCCCGACACGAACGTCGGCCGATCCGGGCGGGTAATGCCCCTGAGCTCGGTGCCACTGGAGGCCCGGGGTCCGGTCACGGCTTTCCTGGCGGCCCTCTTCGGGCTGGTCGTGTTCGTGCTTCTGATCACCTGCGCCAATGTGGCCGGGATGTTCCTGGCCCGAGCAGGTGCACGCCGGAGAGAGATGGCCATCCGGTTGTCCCTCGGTTCCGGACGGGGCCGGCTCATCAGAACGCTGCTCACCGAATCGATCCTGGTGTTCATCGCCGGGGGGTTGGGGGGCATCCTTCTGGCGTATTGGGGCCTCGGGGTCATCTCGGCCATAGAGCTCCCGACGCCGGTGCCTCTGGCCCTGACCCTTTCACCCGATGGCCGGGTCCTGGCATTCGCCCTGATCCTGACCCTGGGATGCGGCCTCGTTTTCGGACTCCTTCCGGCCCTCCAGGCGACGCGAATGGAGCTGGTCCCCACCCTGAAGGACGAGGGTCATCGACCCGGGAGCGCCTCCGGGCGCCTCCGGCGGTTCTTCGTCACCTCTCAGGTCGCCCTTTCCCTGGTGCTCCTGGTCTCGGCAGGACTCTTCCTGCGGTCCCTCCAGAGGGCAAACCAGCTGGAAACCGGGTTCGATCCATCGGAGACCTACCAGACGCTGGTGGACCTCACCATCGAGGGTTACCGATCCGCGGAAGGCCTCCTTTTCCAGGATCGGGTCCGGGACCGGCTCCAACAGGAGCCCTGGGTTGAGTCGGTGGCCCTCGCCTCCGATCTACCTCTCGACATGAGCAGGAGCACGGCGGACTCCTATCCCGAGGGGGTGGACCCCGAGGACGTGGAGAACCGGCTCATGACGGACTTCAATCGGGTAAGCGCCGACTACTTCACCACCCTCCGTATTCCGATCCTGGAGGGCAGAGCCTTTCTGGACACAGACGACGCCGAATCCGAGGCGGTGGCCATCGTCTCCCGCACCTGGGCGGACCGGGCCTGGCCTGGTGAACGGTCCGTGGGACGCCAGGTACACTTCTGGGGGGCGAACCGGACCATCGTCGGCGTGGTGGAGGACACCAAGAACCAGATGGTGACCGATCAGGCGGCGCCCATGGTTTACGTGATCCTCGCGCAAGGGTACGACAACGACTTCAGCGTAGTGGTGCGGTCGGACCGGCCGTCCAACCTGGTGGCCGCCGGGCTTCATCGGATCCTGTTGGAAGTGGATCCGACCATGTCGTTGGCCCCCGTGGTCTCCATGGAGACGGTAACAAGTGCCAGCGTCCTCCCCCAGCGCATCGCTGCGGGGTTGTCCTCGGTGATGGGCCTGCTGGCCCTGCTCCTCTCGGGGATGGGGATCTACGGCGTCATGGCACACTCCGTATCCCTCAGGACCCGGGAAATCGGGATTCGCATGGCCCTCGGGGCCGAGCGAAACAGGGTGATCCGCCTCATCATCGGTGGGGGCCTCCGGTTGGCCGGGCCGGGCCTGGTGGTTGGGCTGGCCATGGCCGTGGTCCTCGCCCGATTGCTGCAAGCTCTCCTGCTGGGCCTCAGCCCCGCGGATCCCGCTACGCTGCTGGGGGTCGCCGGGGTCCTTTCGGCCATGGTCTTCGTGGCCACTCTGATCCCGGCCCGACGTGCAGCCGAGGTGCATCCGGCTGAGTCCATACGATACGACTGAGGCCGGACAAAAAAGGCAGTCGGCCCCCGGACAATCGGAAGGGTCCCCGGATGGTGCGGGGTCGGGATCTTCCGGTTCAGACGGGATGAGCGAGCCCTGCGGGAAGCGCTACTCGAAGTCCTCTTCTTCGCCGAATAACGCCTCTCCAGGGGAGAGCAGGAAGGGATACGAACCGGTGGCGATTTCCTGTTGAGCCCGCCGGTTCGCGAGCTTCATGAGGCCGACAGCTCCCAACGCCATCGCGGCGACCGTGGTCGGGGGCATGAGAGCCAGAAGGTCGACGCCCTCCATGACCAGGATCATCACGACCGCAAAGAGGGTCCAACCCGAGAGGAAGGCGAATTGCCAACCGAGCCGCTTCCTGGCCCGCATGGCGCAACCCTCGCACACCAATCGGCCGTGAATCAGAAAGCGCTCGTCGGACTCGACCTCGGCCCAGTTATGGCCACAGGACGCACAGGCCCCTGATGCGTTGCGACGCCGCGACTGCCATCTCCCAGTGACCCAAGCCAATGCCATCCCGGGGACGGCAGCGAACCCTGCTACGGTCAGTATGAGCCATAAAATGTCCATACTTCAATCGTACGGCGCGCTAGGACCGGTTCCAAGATATTTCTTGGGGGATCACGAACCCGGGCGGCGGCCGCTACCCGACCTCACCCCCCACCGGTCAACCGCTCGGCCAACGCCCGTAGCCGGACCCGGGCCGCCTCGTCGTGGGCCTGGGCGTTTCCTTGGGCGGGGGTCATCTGGTTGAAGTAGCCTCCGCTACCCAGGTCCGGGGCGTTGACGAGGTGGAGCACGGCCTCTGTCCCCTCGTCGACGCTGGTCCGGGCCCGGGCGCCGCGCTCGAGAACCATGTCGGTGTCCATCATGGTGGCGGGATGAAGAGCGTTCACGGTCAGACCGGATCCCTCGAGCTCCGTCGCCAGGTCGAAGGTGAACATGACCTGGGCGAGTTTACTCTGGGCGTAAGCTCGGCCGTCGCTGTAGCCCTCCTCCAGCATGACGTCGTCGAAGTCGATGGGGCGCTGGGCCACAGACGAGACGTTGACGATTCGGGCCGGCGCGCTCCGGCGAAGGAGGGGCAGGAGCTCCCGGGTGAGGAGGAATCCGGAGAGGTAGTTGACCTGAAAGTGCAGCTCGTGCCCGTCGACGCTCAGCTGCCGGGGTCCCTCCAGCCAGATCCCGGCGTTGTTGACGAGGACGTCCAGGCGCTCGTAGTCGCGAAGGACGGCTCGCGAGAGGGCACGGACCTCATCGAAGGAACCGAGGTCTGCGCTGTAAAAACTCGCGCTCCCGCTTCCCTGCTCCTCGATCTCGGCCACCAGCTCCGAACCACGCTGGACACTCCTGCCGTGAACGATGACGTGGTCCCCTCCTGATGCAAGCCGGCGCGCGACCTCCCGCCCGAGGCCTCCGGTGGAACCGGTGACCAGAACGACCCGCTGGCCCTCGGACGGGGCACTCCCGGCAACGGCTTCCAGCTCCTGGCCGTTCAGCGACGATGGGCCAACGGCCAGGAGGGCTGCGAGTACCGCGCCCCCAACGGGAATACCGGCAGACGGATGGGTCCTCATCTTTCCTCCACATGATGGGTCGAACCGGGAACCGAACCCCCGAGAGACCCGACGAGCGGTTCGGCAGAGCGGCGCCGGCTTCTCAACCCCTGCCCACCGAAACCGTTCCGGGATGTCCTGACTCCTCGACACGACGGACGAGGATTTCCACGTCGTTTCCCAGTACAGTTAGGTACCTGATGAGGCGTCCCTGGGAAAAACCATCCAACCGATCGTTGATGATCTTTGAGACGGTTCCTTGGTCTATTCCCAGAAGCTCTCCGGCCTGAGCCTGTGTGAGTCCAAGATCCGCAATGGTTTCGCCGATCAGATCGGCGAGCCGAGCCTTCGCCAGTGCCTCCTCCGGTTCAGGGATGCCAATATCGGCGAAGACATTTCCTGATCCCATCGTGACCCGGACTTCTGCTTTGTCGTTTTCCGTTGGTTTCATTCGAGATCTCCAGACCTTCCGCGGCGACCGATAAGGCTCTTATTGAGCCGCCGAACAATGAGGTCCTTGAGGCGGCCTCGCATGGGTGATGAGATATGAGGCCGGATGCCCTTCTGCGCCTGGTGAAGGGAACGTCCAAACCGCCATCGGATTTTCTCAGGGAAGGTGCGAAGGACCTCACGGCTGTCGCCCATCCACCGAACACTCCGCTCGTGCCGTTCCATCATTATGGTAGTTTTGCCATATTCGATCAAGAGACAAGGCTAAACACCTTTAGCAGGCATCAGGCTCTTCCAACTCTTGATGATGCGGGAGGGACATGGGCCAACCCATGATTCCAGGGGGTCAGCGTCACACCCCCTCGCCCCGTTGGCCCTAATGGTTGATTCTCGGTAGTGCGGATCTGCCCGTGGCCGAGTGCCCCTCCCTGCAGGTTCCTCGGCAGCATCCGGCACCCTCGGAGGGCTCCGTGGGTACAAGCTTCCGTTGCCCCACTAGACGCAATGGCCGAAGGCCCTGATCCATCCCAGGAAGCCCGATGAACACAC
The DNA here is from genome assembly GCA_013043565.1 of Gemmatimonadota bacterium. Lineage (GTDB taxonomy): Bacteria > Gemmatimonadota > Gemmatimonadetes > Longimicrobiales > Gaopeijiaceae > JABDNZ01. Next base: position 9,170 of record JABDNZ010000166.1, read on the forward strand.
GACGCCCGCACCCGAACGCCGGCCCCCTCTTCCTCCTGGCCTGCCTGGCGTCGTTCGTCACGCCCTCGGCCGGCCTGAACGCCCAGGTGCCCGACACGCCATCGGCACCCAGTCTGGCTGACCTCGCGTTTATGTCCGGATGCTGGAACGGGTCCTTTCAGAGCCATGACGGAGAGGGTGTCATCGAGGAGCATTACACCTCTCCGAGCGAGAACGTGATCCTGGGTACGACCCGCTATTTGCTGGACGGGCGGGCGGTCCAGTTCGAGCTCACTACCCTTCGCGCCGGGGAGGACGGTGTCATCACCATGCTTCCCTACCCCGGCGGAGAGCGGTCTCCGGACGGATTCCGGCTCACCAGGGTGATTCGAACGGGCGAGGCCGTGGAGGCCGTCTTCGAAGCGCCGGAGCACGACTTCCCGAAGCGGGTCATCTACCGAGGCGACGGCGACGAGCTGGTGGCCCGGATCGACGGTGGCGAGGGGAGCGATCAGGCCAGCACCTGGGAGATGCGGCCGGTGGCCTGCTTCAAGAAGTGAGGTCCGCCCCTCGGGCCTCCTCCGAAGCCTCTCTCTGACCACCCTTTTCACCCGGCGCCACATGCGACCCGCCCCGGGAGCCCACCGCCCCATCACCGTCCCCTGCCGAGTGATCTCTCTCCCCGGACGCTGACGCCGCAGCGACCGAAGCCATCAGGAACGGCACCCAGCGGCGACCCCCGGCCCTACTCGGTCCCGAGAGCAAAAGCGGGAACACGGGTCACCCATCCGCCGTGTTGATGTAACGATGGTTGCAGCAGTCGTGTCCCTGCATGAGGGTCTTCGTGCGCTCCATCTTGAACGCGGGATTGAAGGCCCGCGGCCAGGAGTAGTCCATGTTGCACACCGCGGCGTGCCCGATGTCTCCCGCCAGATCAGCTTCCCGGAACACGGCCTCCCAAAGGCATTCGGAGACCCTCAGCTCGAAGGTGTTCTCAGAATCTTCCTCCACCGTAGCCGTCAGGGACTCGCCCGACGCCATCTGGCGGAAGATGGACACGAAGCTCTCGAAGGACGTGTCGGGGGATCTCTCGGCATGCATCTTTCCCCGCTCACGGCCCATCTTTTCCGAGGTCAGGTTCAGGAGCCGAATGGCCTCCGGCTCGCCCAACTCCTGGCGGAGAGTCCGGATGACATCGAAGAAGCTCCGGTTCATGGCCTCGGCGAGCTGTCGGCCCGTGAGGGGGCGATCCATTTCCTTATCGAACTTGTGGACCTCTTGGCAGGGAAGCCCCGAAACGGCCGCAGCCAGGTCGGAGGCGCTCCCCAGGCCCAGGCAGGCCATGGCACAAGCAGGGGCCGTTCGCACCAGGAGCTCGCGACGACCGACGGATGATCCAGCTGCATACTTCATATCTCATCTCCCATGGCATGGGATTCGGGAGGGTTCCGCTCCCCCCTTTCCCAGGAATGTGCGAATTGCCTCAGCAGGAACGGGTAGACAAAAAACCGGCGGGCCGGGTCGATCAAACGCATGTACCACCGGGTCGTCCAGTTCACCTCCCGAACACGGAAGGAGAGGAAGAGACGAGGGCCCTCGGGGCCCTCTCCCACGGTGGCAGCCACGGCGACGTGGACGGTCCCGTTGAGGGTCTCCACCACTCCCTCCTCAGGACACGCGTAGAGCACCCTCCAGCTACCAAAGGTCGTGCCCGGCTCGGTGGTGGAGCGCTGATGGTCGGTTTCCGACAGGCGATGTACGAAGGACGCGTCAGCATCCGCCCACCGGGAATCCCCCCAACCAAAGGCAAAACCCACCACCTCCCGGAGCATGCCGAGGCCCATGACGGCCGGCGTGGCCTGGAACGGTGAGAAGCCCCGGAAGGTCTCACCCAGCTCCTCCAGCGTCGGGGCGGGGTGGCCCTTCAGGTCGATGGCCCAGACGTCGTGGAGGGGGACATCGGCCAGCAGGCTGTTTACGCGGAAGTCTCTCGGGGCGAAGTCCTCCGACGTGATCCTGACACCCCTGGATGAAGCCCCGGCCAACAGAGCGGAGTTTGATACGGCCGCCAGGATGAGCAGGGCCAGGCCTGAGCCAGCCCGGGACGGGCCCGGACGGCCATGCCCCTTTCCTGCCCAAGCGATGGCCAACGCGGGAACGACCAGCCACGGAAACGCAGCCCAGGGCGCGATGAAGGCCGCCCCCAAAAGCCCGCCCGATACGATCCAGGGCACCCCTCCCCGGAGCCTTTCTGGGCCGGGCCAGAGGACCACTACGCCGAGAAAGGCCAGGGCCAAAACGTCCAGCCGGAGGGGAGCACTGAACGCCACAGATGGAATAATCCTCGGGCCGAAGGCCGCGAAGGTCCCCACGGCGAGGAGTGAGATCTCGTAGACTGTGTTCCTTCCAGTGAGGGCTCGAGTCGCCATGGTGCCGCCTTGAAGTGGGTTTCGAGTCCGTCGACAACACAAAAAAAGCAGATCCTCCCTCCCACCCGAACAGATTTGTGACGAGCGGGCCGAACCGGGGGGCAATCGGCCGGAAACGGGGTTGAACGGCACGATCCGGAGCGGGGCCATGGCGGCGGCGGCCTCGCCGTTCAGGGCCGTATCGGCCCGGTCACATCGGGAGGAGGGCCACTCGGATCTGGAGGTTTGCCTCAGGGAGGAGGTTGGCGGCAGTTTGATCGCAGGAGGAAGCCGTGGACCTGAACGAAAACAGCAAGCAGAGCCGGGACCGAAGTTTCTGGATCCTCTTCTCGGGCGGCTGGATGGTGTATGCGGCTCTCATGGTCTCCACCGCGGTCTTGGAGGGGGAGGCCGTCCTGCCCCGGCTCGCCAGTGCCCTGGCCCCCATTGTTTTCGCCGTCATCATCGCCTCCCGGCGACGCCTCTTTTTGAAGCCCGAGTGGCACATCTGGAAGACCGTAGGGATTCACCTGGGGGTCGGCATCGGGTATGCTGTGCTTTCGGCTCTGGGAACCATCGGGCTGGTTCTGGCCCTTGGCGCATTCGAAACGGCCTTTGCCGGAGAAGCTCCCGCGGCCGCCGTGGTATTCTTCTCGTTCTACTACTTCCTGCTCTACGCCATCCTCGCCGGGTTCATGATGTGGTCGGAGTCGCTGCATCGGGTCGAAGAGAGCCGGGCACTGGCGGCCAGGGAATCGGTCCTCCGGGCCGAGGCCGAGGCGAAGGCCGTGCGAGCCCAGTTCAACCCCCATTTTGTGTTCAACACGCTCCACTCCCTCATGCTCCTCGTTCGAGCCGA
>JABDNZ010000182.1 GCA_013043565.1 Gemmatimonadota bacterium
CCTCAGGGAGGTTCCCGAAGAGACCTGCGACGGTCCAGTCATAGGATGTCTGCACGTCGGCCAACCCGGCCCATGCGAGTCCTACCGGGGTGGACCGATCGTACTTCATGTCCAGGTAGAGTCGGTCCGCCGGGGAGAGGATGAACTTCGTGCCCTGATCGACGGCCCGCTGGGCTCTCTCCTGAAGTTCGGCTGCTGCGGCCGCCCTCGCTGAGTCGAGCTCGGGTGCGTCGGCTGCGGGCCACAGGGGTCGCCAAAGCTGAATCGTGGACGCCGGGCCGATGTCGGCCATGGCGACCTCATCCCAACCCACTAGTCGTTTGCCGTGGGATTCGACGATCGTCTCCATCCGCTCGATGAAGGCGTTATAAGCCTCCGAGCTCAGCTCCCTGACCTCGTCCCCTCCGACGTGGAAGAAAGGGCCCGGAGTCATGGCGGCGATGTCCCTCACAACGTCATCGAGGAACTCGTAGACCTCCTCTTTCTCGACGCAGAGGGAGCTGAATCCAACCGATGTCCCTGTGTATAAGTCCCTGGCCACACCGTCACAGTTCAACTCGGGATACGATGCCAGGGCGGCATTCGTGTGGCCTGGCACATCGATCTCGGGAACCACCGTGACAAAACGATCCTCGGCATACCGGACCAACTCGGCATACTCCTCGACCGAGAAGAATCCTCCCTCTCTCCCCCCGACCTCCGTGCTTCCACCATGAGCTGTCAGGTTCGGGCGGCTCGGAATCTCGATCCTCCAGCCCTGGTCGTCAGAGAGATGGATGTGCAGTCGGTTCAACTTGTAGAGGGCCATCAGGTCGATGAGCCTTTTCACGTCATCGGGTGGGAAATAGTGTCGGGACACATCGAGCATGGCTCCCCGCCAGGTGAATCGGGGGCTATCCAGGATCTCCATGGCCGGAACGAACAGAGGCCTGGGATAGGCTGCGGTGTATTCCATCACCGGGGGTAGGAGCTGCCGGAGGGTTTGCACCCCGTAGAAAAGCCCAGCCGGGGCGTTTGCTCGGATCGTCACACCGGTTCCGGAGGCTACGAGCTCGTAGCCCTCCGGTCCTACCGAAGCAGGTGGATTCTGGAGTGTGAGGTGGATGCTCCCTTCCGGAGGGTCTCCCTCGACTCCTGTGACTTCCGGCGTGGTTTCGACCGTATTCCCGATGAGTCCTGCGAGGAACAGGCCAATCTCTTCCGCGCCTTCATCTCCGGTCCGAAAGGTGATAAGGGTCTCTTCGCCCAGGTGGAAGGTGTCACCCGGGGAAAGGGAGACGGAATTCGGGTTCGGGATGACCGTGCGCTCCGGAGCTTCCACTTCGCCGGCACAGCTCCCGAGGAGCGACGCCGAAGCCAGGAAAAGAAGGGGTAGAAGCCTGTGACTGATTCGATGGCACTGCCGGGGAGCGTTCTTCACGGTGAGTCATTCCCTGAAACGGTGGATGGTCGAACGGGTCAGGGAATGTTCGCGGGGTGGAAACGGAAGGCAAGGCGGAGGGCCTCAAACCGGGTGCCCCTTGCCATGCGGGAACAGCCGATGGGAGTATATGCGAGGCAGATCTTTTTTCTCGAACCCGGCTCGGGCTCCATGACAAAGCAGGTCGATTCCTGGCGTTTTGTAGACGCCGTGACCCGGAAGATCCTGAAGACCTGGATTGGCCGTGAGCCGAAGAGGAAGATCCCCTGGACGCCTCTCTCGAAACCGCTTTCCGAGTGCACCGTAGCGTTGGTCAGCTCCGGAGCCATCGCCTTGAAGACCGACATTCCATTCGATCAGGAGGGTGAGAGGCAGAATCCATGGTGGGGTGATCCCTCCTACCGGAAGATCCCCAAGGATTCCACCGAAGAGGACGTAGAGGTTTATCACCTCCACATCGATCCGACCTTCGGCAGGCAAGATCTGAACTGTCTCCTTCCGGTGAACCGGTTGGCGGAGCTGGAAGCTTCCGGAGAGATCGGAAGGCAGTCCCCCCGACACTTCTCCTATATGGGTTATACCATCGACCCAAGGGAGCTCCTGGAGGACACGACACCCGACATCATCGGGGACCTCAGGGAGGATGGGGTGGACGTAGTGTTACTGGTTCCCACCTGACCGATCTGCAACTGGTCCGTGGGACTGGTGGCGAGGGAGATCGAGGCTGCAGGATTTTCGACGGTGTGCTTGGCGAACATTCCGGATCTGACCGTCTCCGTTGGATCCCCCAGGGTGGTAGGGATCGAATACCCTTTCGGTCGGGTCTTGGGGAACCCTGGGGACGCTAGCGGTCAGCTCGCAGTGGTGAGGGCGATGCTCGAGGCTTTGGAGGCAATGCCCGATCCGGGGGGTGTCGAACACCTGGAGCTTCGGTGGCCAGAGTCCGCAGCGAAGGCCCGGTCCCATCCCCCGGTGCCCTCGCCCATTGCAAGCCACTTAAAGAGACACCCCTGGCACCTGCCCAGGATGTTCACCAGGGACATCCCCTAAAACCGGTTCAACACGATGAACTCGTCCAAGCCCTTCTTCTCTGGAGTGTCGGGCCATGCCACGGGCACCCCGAGAGGAGTGATGCAAACCCGGGTGAACCGGTCAGGGATGTTCAATACTTCTTTGGTGACGTCTGCGGGGATGGAGTCCGTAATGAACACCGTTCCGTAACCCAATGCCCGGGCCGCCAGCATGAGGTAACCGGCTGCCATGGGGCCATCCCAATGGTTGTAGGTCGGGTACCGCGACTCTCCGTCGGTGAGGATCACAACGTAGACGGGGGCCGAGAAATATCCCTGGAGTCCCTCCGCTACCTGCTCGGCCACCTCCGGCGTCGCCTCCATCCCACGGGCCGCTCGGACCTGGAGGCTCTTTTGCACACAGGCCTCTTTCAGCTCATCGATGACCGATCGGTCTTTGATCAACACGAACTTCCAGGGCTGCTGGTTCCCGGAGGTGGGCGCCATCCGAGCCGCATCGAGGATCTGGGTGATGTGTTCCTCGGGGATTCGCGTGGGTTCGAACTCACGGACCGACCGCCGGTTCTTTATGACGTCGAAAAACGAAAGCTCCTCGTCGTCGGTTCTGGGACCGGTGCCTGCCGACGGCTCCGGGGAAGCGGCCAGGGCGAAAGGTACCCCGGCAGCCAGAGAGAGCTTCACGAAGTCTCGTCGTCCATGCGTTGTTTTCATGATTCGCTTCCCGATTCGAGCTCTTTGATCTCCGCGACTGCCCGGAGTTGGTGGGCAGTCAGCCGACCCTGCATTTCCTCCATGATCTCCTTTCGACCTCCCTTCAGATTCGAGGCCGAGATGAGGAGATCGGGCATCCGAAACAGTTTTCGATTCATCCATACCTGGAGCCGTGTCCATTTGGATCTACGGTCAAGAAACGCGTCGGTTACGTTGAGGCCGATCCAGTGCCCAGGCCTGTGATATCCCAGGAACGAGCGGCTGAAAGGGACTACCTCCCTGACCTCGTCCCACGTCATCCGGCCGATCGGATACCCTGTGGAATGATCGGAAAGACCTGACTGGTCGATGAGTAAGCCCTGGAGGTTTCGGCCGCGGCCCGTCAGGAGGGAATACGACCCGCTGGCGGAAAGGGACCCGAAAACGATAAGGCCGAGGAGGGCGCTTGCGGTTGGGCCGATTCCGGCGACTAGGGCCCACGCAGAGAGGAGGGTGAACCCGAGGGCTACCACCAAGGCGAAGGGTTGGCCGCGTCTTTCAGAGGTGAAGCGCACAGGAGCCTCGTGCGAAATCGGATCAAAGTCGCCGGTTTTCTCTGGATGGGGTCCGTTTTCGGACACCTTTACCCTCCGACGCCCATCTCGGCCAGGATCTCCCTCCCTGCTTCTGTCCAGGCAGGCCGGTCCCCGGCCTGGGCGACCTCGTACCCGAAGTGGAACATGAGGCGGGTGACTCTGGCGGCCTTGTCGCAGTCCACCGCCTCCAGCTCGTCATTGGGACTGTGGAGGTTCTCATGAAGACCGCTGAAGAAGAAGATCCCTGGGATCTCTTCCTGGATGAAAGCGAACTGATCGGACATTCGGATGAGGGGGAGCTGGGGCCATCTATTCTCCATGATGGACACCCCGACTTCCGGATGGGCCTCGATCACTCGATCGAGCGTGGAGCCCAACGTGGAGAGGTCCCGGCCGAACACAAATATGCTGTCCGGCCAGTTCATGCTCACCATGTCGGCGTTGATGTCAGCCACCATCGATTCTTGGGGAAGGGACGCCCCACGAGCGAAGTGCCGAGCGCCGAGCAGTCCCTTCTCTTCGCCGCTCACCAGGACGAAGGCCATGGACCGCCGGGGCGCCGCGGGCAGCAGGGAAAACGCCTCGGCCAGCTCCATCACGGCTGCAGTCCCGCTGGCATTGTCGTCGGCTCCGTTGTAGATGGCGTCTCCGGTCTCATCCGCCGGCCCGCTCACATGGTCGAAGTG
>JABDNZ010000184.1 GCA_013043565.1 Gemmatimonadota bacterium
TGGGCCGACGAGTAGGAGGGACGGCCTTGCGATGAGGAATCCCTTGGAAAACCCTGTGACTCCGATCCCTTGCGCGCCTTCCCGGCTCCACTGAAGTTCAGGTTGGAAAGCCTCCCCACTCTGCGCATGCGGTGCTGACCATGGTCTGCTCGAGCTGCGGTGGTCCCCTCGTCCCGGGCGATGCCTTCTGCAGATACTGCGGAACTGCCATCCCGGGCGCAGCTGTGCCGGCACCGGGCCCGGCGGCCCCCGACCCTCGATCGAAATCCTCAACCACCAGTGCCCGTCCAGCGCGTCGAAAACGCCGATGGGGGCGCTGGCTGGCGATGTTTCCTGTCCTGGTGGTCGTCCTCATCGGCGCCGGCTACGTCGCCATGAAGACCGGCTACCTCAATCCGATGCAGATAGCCCGCTGGTTCGAGCCCACCCCTGGCGAGGTCTCTTTGGTCAACCTGACTGACGGTGACATGACCGTCCGCCTGGTTCGCCTAGATACGGAGTCCGGTCTTGAGGAGGGGGAGGGGATCGTCCGAGTCGAATCCATGTCCATCGACGGCCTCGGCGGTCTGGTCCCAGGAGGCCGCTTTCGCCTCGAGATTCAGGGACCGGCCAGGGCCTCGGGCCAGTGTGTGCTTCAGATCGAGCGGGGGGAGACCTACCGTGCGGTGGCAGTTCCCGAAGGCATAGCCCTCACTCGCCAGGGCTGGGAGGCTCGCTCCGCCGCAGCACTCCGGATGGAGACATCGCCGTTATGCTCAGGCTGACCCTACCCTTAATGGTTTTGTTCTTGGCCGGGTGTTCCATGCTCACGGTCGTGAACAGTACCGATGGCCCCGTCACAGTGCAGGTTGAAGTTCCGGGCCGGAAGTGGGCGGTGACGCGGAGAATCCGCGGCCCCGACGGGGCATCGGATTTCATTAGCGAGCATGGGGGCTCCTATAACGTCGGTGTCATCCCAGACGAGAGGTACCTTTCCCTGCTCAAGACCCTGCGCGCCGAGGTCAGCGGCCGCCTGTTTATTGGGGCGAGCTTGAATGCTCAGGAAGTGGAAGGGCTCGTGCGGACCCTGAATGATGTGGACCGGATGTTGGAACAGGTCACCTCAAGCGTCGGCCCTGCCTTTTGCCGGGGGCGCCTTCCGGAAATGGAATCGGCGACCGCGGTGATCACCTTCAACGCGTCAACTGGGCAGTATCACGTCAGCTGCGGCTGAACCAAAAGGTGTGAATCCTGACCGTGTGGAAGGCGGCCCAGGATACCGCCTCCACGATGCTCTGCCTCAACGAGGATGGGGGAGAGACGCTAGGATCCCCCTATGGAGAAGTACCAGATATCTCCTTCTCCCTCCTCGTTACTCGTGTAATAGGCGGCATAGGCCGAGGCTCCCAACAGAAGCAGCCCCGTAACAAGGAGGAGCGTTTTGCCGCCGCTGAACTTCCTCTGGTTGCTGCGGTCGATCCTCAGGGCACTGATCTTGTCCAGGACCTGCTGGGCATCCCCGGCGGCCGGGAGGAGTCGCAGGTAATCCTCCAGGTCGTCCGCGGAGCGGTCGTACTCCTGAAGGCCCTCCCAAACCAGGGCCCGATTGAACCTGATGTCTGCCCAGGTGGGTGCCGCGTCTTCAGCGTCATCCAGGGCCTCTTTCGCGTTGTCCCACTGGCCCTCTTTTGCGAACTCCGTTCCCACTCGGAAGTGGCTCGCCGCTACATCGTCCACGTCGGCCGGATACGGCCAGAGCAAAGCGAGCCTGCTGCGGATCTCCAATGCATCAGGTGCAGAAGGTCGGAGCGAAAGATAGGCGCAGTATGCCTGAAATGCCTGATCCGGCCGACCCAGGTCCTCCTGTGCCAGAGCAAGGTTGTAAGCATAATCAGCGTTGGTCCGATCGAGCCGAGTAGCCTCTTCCCACTGCAATACGGCCATGCTCAACCGGTTCTCTTCCGCGAGGCGGATCGCTTCCTGATTGTGCGCGGCCGCGGCCTGGGGATCTGCAGCCAAGGTCGGGCCTCTCGGCGGGTCTGGGCAGGTCTGGGCCGTTGGCGGTGGCCTACCGTCTTTGGCCAGGATCGAAACAGGCACCGGGCGGGCTGATCTGACATTGGTATAGCATGCGGTAAGGCCGTTGGTCGAGAGCAGCAATGCGCCGAGAGTCAGGAGGAGCTTGCGGATCATCAGTGGGCCTCTTTTCCAGAGTTGACGTTCTAAGAAGGTGTCCTGTACGGGAGCCCAGGAACCCTAGTTTGTCCATCCACCAATCGGCACGCGGGGGTTTGTTGCCCGGAAGGTGACGGGCACCGAAATCCAGGCGCCCACCGGCTCACCTTCTCTGCGCGCCGGCTCGAAGGAGAGAGTCTTCAGGATCCTCATGGCGGCGAGGTCCAGGTCAGCGTGCCCTGACGTATGGTCCAGCCTCATGTCGAGCACGCCACCGCCCCTTTCAACGAAAACCCAGACATTGACCGAACCCCCCACGCCAGAATCTCGCAACTCGGCCGGGTATCCCAGGGCAACCGCACGGTCCAGATCCGTCCAATCCGAAAGATCGGGGGCCGTCGAATACGGAGGCGCCACTGAGGGGGTTTCGGTGGTCAGGGGTACACCACCACTGCGCCACCGGCTTTCTTGCCGGGGAATCCGGACCTTTATCTCGGTCGTGTCTCGCCCGGCCGCGTCTGGATCACCGCCTCGCCATTCTCTCCTCTGAGCCACCGGGCTCCCCGCGCCCTGGGCATTGAACTGAGCTGCGACCCGTCGTGTAAACTCCCGCTGCTGGGCCTCCAGTTGGCGCTGTCGCTCGGCTTCGGCAGCCTTTTCTTCAGGTGACTTGGTGAGGAGCGATCCGAGCAGCCCCCCGATCTGACCGAATGCCAACGCGTCCTGACCGACCGAACCCACGAGACTCGCAATCCCGGCTCCAACAGCCTGGCCCTTCAGCTCCGCCGCAGACGCACTGGTCCAGCGGCGAAGCTCCTCTCCCAGCCCCGCTGCGTTGCCCAAACCACCAGCGACCTCACCCAGGAGATTCAAGCCCTCCACATCTTGAACCGGCATACGGGCCATGGCCGAGAGGGCCGAAGTGAGATCCGGCGACTCTCCCAGTAACGCAGCGATCCCCTGACTCAACCCGAGAGCCAGTAGCTCGTCAGAAGACATCCGGGAAAGCTGGGCCAACGCCGCTGCCGCTTCTTCGGAACCCCCGGCCAGGGCGATGAGTTGAGCCGCCCTCGCCAAGGCTTGGAGCTCCCCCTCCGGGATGTTGCCCAGGTCTGGTCCAGGCAGAGGAATCGGATCCTTCATGGGAGCTATGCCCCTTGTCGGTTCCCCTACCCCCCCACTGCCCCTCGGAACGCAAGGCGTGGCCGCTGCGAAAGACCGGAAACTTCTTTCATCGCCTGCCGAAAGTGTCTGATTCTGCCGGGTACGTTCCAGGTTGGAGAGGGCGGTTTGGATGATTGTCGCTCGGTGGGCCTCACAAGCGCCTGCGGTCGGAAACCGCTCCGTTTGTGTGCCCAGCGGACGGCCGTCAGGGTATACCGGCGACACCGAGTATTCCCAGCCGCCGATTCCCCCAGTCGTGTTGGCCGCAAGGTTGAGTCCTGCAAGGCTCTGCGGTCTCAGGAGCACTTGAGTGGAGGTGTATCGGGGATCCTGCTGGGGCCGGAGCTCCCTCTCCAGGTCGTCGCGGTGATGATCCCATTTCCAAAGCGATTCGGTCTGGTTTCCCTGGATGCCCGCCATGACCCCCCACCACACCGCATCGGTGCATCCCAGTTGACCTCTGTAGTACATCTCGAAGCTTCCGGCCTTGGACGTGCTTGCCTCGCCGTTGTGACATTGGGAGGCGCCCATCGCCGGTCTGGCAAGCACCACCACCCCGGTCAAGAGGGCGCACCTTGCGAGTCTCGCCGATCCAAAGAAGTCCATCATCTTTCGGTGCACTCGGTGATTGTGTCCAGAGAGAACAGAACCGATTCTCGGGTGGCATCGTCTCCGTTCATCACCATCCCCTGGGCGATCTCCATGTAGTCTGCCCTCCCCGCCAGGCACAGGTCTTCGGTAAGGAACCTGTTGAAGCGTATCACCAGACCCCCCGTGTCCATGGGTCTGAGAGCGAACGAGAAAGCCCATGGTCCTACGCCGGAGGTTTCCACTCGCCCTCTCTCGATCCCTACCGAGTTCGAAGGGGGCTCCTCCGGAGGAAGAAGGAGATCCTCAGGAACCTCAGACCAATACCGGACCTGTGAGAGGACGACCTGATTCGGGCTTTGACATGAAGCTATGTTCGCGATACGGACGGTGGTCGCCCGTGTATGTTCCGCTACCGGATCCCACGGGCTCCAGATACCCGGAGCGAGGGTTCCTCCCCCAGGGTTCTGGTCGGGAACGGTACCGTCGTAGAAGCCACGGATTTCGACGGAGCACTCATTCATCCCAAGCACTTTGAACCGCGCCTCGACCGTGGCGGCGACTTCAGCAGTTTGTATGGTGATCTCCCCATCGTAATCCAGGATTCGCTGGACCGCCGTGGGGGGTGTGTACGAAGCGATGGAAGGGGAGGTTTGACCGAGTAGCGGATAGGGTCCCCATGCGGCGGCCGTAACAGCCGTGAGGAGAATCAGGCCTAACCGTTGGTCAAGGTAGTGCATTCTGCCACCCTTGAGGAACCGAGAAAGAGCGGCCCAACCGGGCTGTCTCACGACCCGACCTCATATGACCCTGTTAGATATTTCACTTGGCTATCCAGATTCTAGGCCCATGCGGACAGGTGTGGCAAGTGATTTTTCTTCCCCTGCTCGGAGAGGTACGATGTGATCGGGGCGAGCGCGGAAAGAGGAGGCGGGTGACGGATTGACCTCTATCCCCAACTCTTGGTCCCCGGAGGACTCTGCCGGAGGGCGGTGAGGTAATAGAAGGGGCTCTTTCGGGCTTCTTCGGGTTTCCCCCACCATTCTCGGACCTTGGGGAGTTCGGGTTGGGGCTCGGTGGACGGCTCCGTGGACGGCTTGGGGACTGGTTCCCGAGGCCGCCGGGCCTCTTTCCTACGTTCAGGGGCCGCTTCCTCCTGAGCCGACTGCCGGCGCCGCTCTCGCTGATCCGTTCCCGGGCCCGCCGGTTTCTGAGGACCTGGTTTTTCCGCCTCTGCCTTCTCGAACTTCCCGCGATCCGGCCACCACTCCTGGGTGCCGGGAAGGGAGGGGAAGAGCTCCTCCTCTTGGATTGCCGGCCGGGACGCGGCGGTATCCCTGGACACTCCACCCCGGGTTGGGCCGGGTCTTGGGGACGGCGGCTGGGCTCCGTTGGCCAACCTCAACGCCTTCACCTCGAAGGCGATGACGTTGATCGTTTCCCCGTCCTTTTGGAGCCGTCCCTTCACGGCTACGAAGGGCTCCATCCGGATGGTTGTCCGGTCGCGCTTGTAGATATCGGGCTTCACAATCACATTTATGGGACCATCCTCATCCTCAAACAAGACAAAGACATAGCCCTTAGCAGTCTGAGGCCTTTGCCGGGCCACGACGATGCCTGCAAGCTGAACCGTGGACCGGTTGGGAAGCTCTTTGAGCTGGCCGGAGGAGACCGTGCTGGGCGGCAGCTGGTCCCGGATGAGAGCCAGGGGATGGAGGGATGCGGAGAAGCGGAGCATCCGGTATTCGGCCACCATCTGCTCTTCGGCTTGCATCGCCGAGAACCGGAGATCGGCGTAGGGGTCGGCCAACTCCAACTCCACCTGAGCGTGATCGTCCCGGCCTCCGGTCCGCTCGGGATCCGTCTCGGGGCCCAGCCAGAGGCCGGCTTGCCATAGGAGCTCTCTGCGGGTGAGGCCGAAGTCGTCGAAGCCCCCCACCCAGATGAGGTTCTCGATGGCCGGGCGCTTCAGGGTCGCCGGGGTCCGGCGTAGGAAGTCCGGCAATGATCGGAAGGGACCGTTCCTCTCTCGCTCGGCCACGATGACTTCGGCGATCTCTTCTCCCCATCCTCTCACGAACCCCAAACCGATCCGGAGGTCCTTCCCCTCGGCGGTGGCGCGGACGGCGCTTCGGTTCACGTGGGGCAGGAGGGTTTCGATGCCATGGCGTCGGGCGTCCCTTCCCAGGGCGTCCAGGGAGTAGAAGCCCATGGGCTGGTTGTTGAAGAGCCCTACGTAGTATTCGGTGGGGTAGTAGTGCCGGAGCCAGGCCGACTGGTAAGCCAGGAGTCCGAAGGCCGCAGCGTGGGATTTGGGGAATCCAAACTCGCTGAACCCCACCACCTGGTGGAAGACCTTCTCGGCCACTTCCTCCGGGACTCCGTTGGCCATGGTTCCCTGCATAAAAGCTTCCTTGTAGGTGTTCATGGCCTCTTTGGAGCGTTTCCGGCTCATGGCTCGCCTGAGTCCCTCGGCCTGCCCGTCGGTGAACCCCGCCAGCGCCTTGCACACCTTCAGGACCTGATCCTGATAGATGATCACCCCCAACGTCTCCCCCAGAGCTTCCTCCAACAGCGGGTGCTCGTAGGGGATCTTGTAGTTGGGGTTCGCCCGCTGGTTTTCTCGACGGGTGACGTAGGGGTTCACGGCCCCACCCACGATGGGCCCCGGGCGCACCAGGGCCACCTCCACGGCCAGGTCGGCCAGGTTTCGGGGCCGAACCCGGCGGATCATCTGCATCTGAGCCCGGCTTTCGATCTGGAAGATCCCCACCGTGTCGCCGGAGCAGATGAGGTCGTAGAGCTCCTCGTCGTGGAAGTTGATGCGGGAGAGGTCGGGGGCGCCTTCCACCACGGGCTCCCCGCCGCTTCCCGCCGTTCCCCGCTCGGCGATGAGATCCACGGCCTCCTCCACCAGGGAGAGCATGCCCAGGGCCAGGAAGTCGATCTTGATGAAACCGGCGTCGTCGCAGGAGTCCTTGTCCCACTGACAGAGGACTCGTCCCTCCCAAGCCGCCGGCTCCAGGGGAACGATCTCCACCAGGGGCCGGGAGGAGATGATCATACCCCCCACGTGCTGGGAGACATGCCGGGGTAATCCGGCGATCTCCTCTGCCAGCTCCCCCAGGGCCTGCCAAAGGGGGGCCTTGATCTTCTCCTTGAACTCGGGCAGGGTCTCCAACTCTTCCTTGAGACCCCCGGCGGACCGGTGCTCCGCCAGCTTGCTGAGCTTCTCCAGGTCCCCCAGGGGAAGCTCCAGGGACTTCCCGATCTCCCTCACGGCGGAGCGGAGGCGGTAGGTGGGGAAGGTGCAGACCAGCCCGGCGTGCTCGTTTCCGTACTTCTCGTAGACGCTGAGGATGAGCTCTTCCCGGATATTCCGTGGGAAATCCAGGTCGATGTCCGGCACGGTGTTCAGAGCCTCGTTCAGGAAGCGGCCCAGGAAGAGGTTGGTCTCCACTGGATCGATGTGGGAGAGGCCGATGAGGTAGCAGATGATGGAAGAGACCGACGAGCCTCGGCCCCGCCC
>JABDNZ010000186.1 GCA_013043565.1 Gemmatimonadota bacterium
CGGTCCCGTCCTTGGGAGGGACAGCCGTACTTCATATCACCTCCTTCTTCGACCAGCGGTGGGAGGTCCAGGAGCCGGGAACACAGGATTTCCTGGGCTCTCAGGTCTCCGTAACCGACGTGTTCAAGTCCGATGGGGGTATCTCCACCGCTCAGGTCGGATGGGCTCACCGGCTCGGGGACGACCTCTCCATCGGTGTGAGCGTCGGATCCCGAATAGGTTCGGTCACGAGGCGGTTCACGCGGCTCATCGATGAAGAAGCGGTTACCGGGACGGTCCCCTTCGGGACCGGCGGCAGCTGGCAATACAGTGGTGCCTTGGCATCCGTGGGATTCCAGTGGGACCCGCTTCGGGTCCTCCGTTTGGGAGGGGTGCTGAACTGGTCCGGCGACGTGAAGGCCAAGCCTGAACCCGGCACCGGCGGCGGCACCGTGAAGTTCGATGTCCCGACCGAATACCGGGTGGGGGCCTCCGGGGTCCTTTCTCCCCGCCTTGCCCTTTCGTTAGGCGCATCGTATTCCGACTGGAAGGCTTCCAACGAGTTCCTTTCCTCGGACGTGCTCGTGGGCTCCGTCTGGAGTTTTGGTGGTGGCGTGGAGTGGGCGGGTCCCCAGCTGGGGGCTCGAAACTTCCCTATCAGACTCGGGGCCAAGCGCTCCGCCATGCCGTTCACCTTCGAGGGGGAGAACCCCGTGGAGAGCGTCCTGACAGGAGGGATCGGCCTGAACCTGGTCCCATCCCAGGCGGGATTCATAGGGGCGGTAGACATAGCCTTCGAGCGGGGGTCCCGGGAGGCCGGGTCCCTGTCCGAGTCCTTTTGGAGGGCTTCTCTGACCTTCCGGGTAGGAAGCTTCTAAAGCGTTGCCAGGGGGGTCAAGGTTGCGCGTCCTCTTCAGGACCTTCGGCTGTAAAGCCAACCAATACGACACGGAACGCATGCGTCAGGAGCTGGAAGCGATGGGCTCCCGGACGGTGGCCTCCGTCGGCGAGACCCAGTTGTGCGTCGTGAATACCTGCACGGTCACCAACCAGGCAGATGCCGACGCTCGGAGGTTCATCCGCCGGGTCCGCCGAGAGAACCCCGAGATCCAGGTCCTGGTGGCCGGTTGTTCCTCCGCCCTGAATCCACAGACCTACCGGGAGATGGACGGTGTCGTGGCAGTGGTGGAGGGTCATGATCCGGTGGAGGTGGCCCGGGCAGCCATGGGGTCTCCGGAAGGGGTAGGATGCCATCCGAGTGGATCCGGGGCCGCCGTATCGACCCTGATTCCTCTGAAGTCGAATGTGGCCCTCGATCTCATGCATCGCGAGCCCGTGGGGGGAGAACTCCTCCGCCGGAGAGCAGGAGGTACAAGAGGCTGGTTGAAGATCCAGGACGGCTGTGATCGTAAATGTTCTTTTTGCGCCACGAGGCTGGCGCGAGGGGCGAGCCGGTCCAGGCAACCGGAGGAGTTGGCGGCAGAAGCAGCCCTGCTGTCCCAGAACCACCCCGAGTTGGTCCTCACCGGTATTCACATTGGACATTACGGGATCGATCTGAGGGACGGACTCACCCTTTCCTCCTTGGTGGCTTCCCTCCTGGAAGAGGTCCCCGACGTCCGTTTTCGCCTGGGGAGCGTGGAGGCCACGGAGGTGGACGCCCTACTCCTCGAGCTGATGGAAACATCAGGTGGGCGCTTGGCGCCCCATCTTCACATGCCGATGCAGAGCGGCTCCGACGCGGTGCTCGGGGACATGCGCCGTTGGCATACCAGGGGAATGTACAGAGAGCGGACCCTGGAGATCGTCGAGCGGTTTCCCGTATTGGGCCTTGGTGCCGATGTAATCTCCGGGTTCCCGGGTGAATCGACCGGAGACCATGACCTGACGAGGGCTCTTGTGGAAGAACTGCCCTTCACCTACCTGCATGTCTTCCCGTTTTCTCCCCGGAAAGGAACATCGGCGGAGGCCCTGCCAGGCCCGGTGCCTCAACGCGTGGCTGGGGAACGGGCCAGGGAGCTTCGAGAGCTGGCCCTGGAAAAAGGCCGGTCCTACCGGTCCGGCCGGTCCGGGCAGATGGCCGAGGTCGTCCTCGAGGGAGAGGGAGGTTGGGCGCTGACCGAAGATTATCTGAGAGTAAGGGCGGACCCAGGGCAAATCCCGGAGGGCGACCGGCCCCCTCGCCTATACAGAGGACGCCTCCAAGGAGAAGGGGAGCATCTGTATATTGATTTGTCCCAGGATCCCTTGAACTGATTCCCTATGCCGACACCGAAGAAGGCCTACGTCGAAACCTACGGGTGCCAGATGAACATCAGCGATGGAGAGCTGATGTCGGGCATCCTGGCGTCGAACGGGTACGAACTCGTGGAGACGCCAGAGGAAGCCGACGTGGTGTTGGTGAACACGTGCGCCATCCGGGACCATGCCGAGCAGCGGGTACTCGGGCGGGTGGCCCAGCTCAATGGGCTCAAGGAGAAGAAGCCAGACCTGCTTCTGGGAGTGACCGGGTGCATGGCTCAGCGCATGGGTGAGGAGCTCGTTCAAAAAGCGCCCTACGTGGACCTTGTCATGGGGCCGGATGGGTATCGGGGGCTTCCGGAAACCCTGGGAGCAGCTGGAGCGGTGGGGATCCCCGAGATGAACGGAACCACGGCTCAG
>JABDNZ010000205.1 GCA_013043565.1 Gemmatimonadota bacterium
GGGTATGGTTCGACCTATCCGAACTTTCTCGGTGGACTGGCGGTCCTATTCGAACAAGCCAGCTCCCGGGGTTTTGTGCAGGAGAGCCCACATCACGGTCTCCTGACCTTCGCCTTCACCATTCGAAACCAGCTGCGGGCGGCCATGGCTTCAGCCCGGGCCACCGTCGAGAACCGGGAATCCCTCCATGAATACCAACGCGAGTTCTACGCCTCAGCCCTTTCCGAGGGAGACCAGTACGAGGTGAGCGGTTGGGTTTTCGGAGATCCCCGTGATGCGACGCTCAATCGGGAGTTCATCGACTTGCTGCTGAGGCACCGGATCGAACTCTACGAGATCGACTCCCCGAGAGAGGGTGGAGGAGTCTCCTTCCGCCCCGGGACCGCCTGGGTCGTCCCAGCCAGCCAGCCGATGTACCGGCTGGCCAGGTCCGTTTTCGAAAGGGTCGAGTCCTTCGCCGACAGCGTATTCTACGACGCGTCTGCCTGGACCGTGAGCCTAGCTTTTGGCATGCCGGACCTCGCACTGACGGGCGGGGACCTTCCTCTGGGATCCCGGGTCACCGAGGTCCCGGCACCGGAAGGAGCCGAAGCGGTGGTCAGGAGCTCCATCGCGTATCTCTTCGACTGGAGGGACTCAGGGGCACCAAAAACGCTGCAGGCTCTGCAGGCATCAGGCGTTCGGGCGGAAGCAGCCTTCAAGGGCTTCACGGCCCGGACGGTGGGCGGGGACGTAGGTTTTTCCCCCGGCTCCATCTCCGTCCCGGTGACCATCCAGACGATCACTCCCGACTCTTTACATTCGGCCGTGAATGCAGCCGCGAAGGCCGGAAATGTCCCGATCCATTCCGCTGTGTCCGGCAACTCCACCGAGGGAATCGATCTCGGCAGCCGCAGTTTCAGACCGGTGAGACCGCCGAGGGTCCTCATGCCGGTTGGTGAAGGCGTCTCCTCCTACGAGGCGGGTCAGCTCTGGCACCTCCTGGACCAAAGGATCGGGATGCCCATCACCAAGGTCGATGTCACCGACCTCGGACGGGTGGATTGGGGGAAGTACGACGTCCTGGTGATGGTCTCTGGGGCCCATCGGACCTTTTCAGGAAATCGTCTCGAGTCCCTGAAAGAATGGGTCCGGGATGGCGGTACCGTGATCGCCCAACGGGATGCAGCGGCCTGGGCGGCCCGAAGCGGCCTGACACCGAATATTCCGGAGCCGGGCATGGGAAGGCCCGCCGGCGAACCAGAAGAGGAGGAAGGCACTGCTGAACGCCGGGACTACGCCGATGCCGGAGACTTCGAAGGGCCTCAGGCTATCGGCGGATCCATCTGGGAAGCCGATCTCGACCTTTCCCACCCTCTGGGCTTCGGATACCAGCGCCGGTTTCTGCCGGTGTGGCGGGACCACAGCATCTTCTTCGAGCCGAGCCGAAACGCTTACAGTACCGTAGCCCAACTGGTCGACGACGATCCTTACCTGAGCGGGTATATCTCCGCCGAGAACCGGGTCCGGCTTCGGGGTTCTCCGTCGGTTCTTGCAGACCGGCTAGGCGGAGGCACCGTCATCCTTTTCGTGGACAACACGAACTTCCGTGGATACTGGCGCGGCACGAACCGGCTCTTTCTGAACGCCCTGTTCTTCGGTAACCACATCCAGGTGCCATGAGGGAGCTGCCCCGCGACCGAGAATCATGAAGGACCCAAAAGAGGATCGACCATGCGATCAACAATAGCCGCTGCCCTGACACTGGCCTCCGCCGTCGCATGCGGTGGAACCGAGTCCGGGCCGCCAGCCGACGAAGGCCAGGAGAATTCAAGCCTGGAGTTCGAGATCTCCCTTTCGCCCGAATTGGGAACCGAAGCCCTGGACGGGCGGGTGATCCTTCTCATCTCCGATACCGACGATCCGGAACCCCGGTTCCAGAGCCTGAGAAGCACGGATCCACCCCAGATCTTCGGCGGAAACGTGGACGCCCTGGGTCCTGGGGAAAACACGAGAATAGGTCAGGGGTCTCGGGGATACCCGCTGGAATCCATGGCAGAAATTCCCCCGGGGGACTACTTCGTTCAAGCGGTTTTTAACCTCTACACGACGTTCCAGCGAGCGGACGGTCACACCATCAAAGCCCACATGGACCAGTGGGAGGGCCAGCAGTGGAACCGGTCGCCCGGAAACCTCGTCAGTCAGGTAGAACGGGTGCGAATCGATTCCGGTCGATCCGATGTCATTCCGATAGTCCTGGACCAGCGCCTTCCGCCCCTGGATCCTCCTCGGGACACGGACTACGTCAAGCACATCAAGTTCCGGAGCGAGATTCTGAGTGATTGGTGGGGCCACGACATGGACCTTGGGGCCGTTGTCGTCCTTCCCGGCGGCTTCGAAGAAAACCCTGATGCCAGATACCCGGTGGTTTATTGGCACGGCCATTTCCCCGCCACCTTCCGTGGTTTTCGGGAGACCCCCCCTGACGAAGGTCTGACGGGACCGGCCCGGGCGCGGGAAGAAAGCCAACACCGCTTCTTCCAGGATTGGGTCTCGGGAGAGCTGGGGCGATTCCTCCTGGTGTTCATGCAACACCCGACACCTTTCTACGATGACTCCTATGCGGTCAACTCGGAGAACAACGGGCCCTACGGGGACGCACTGACCCAGGAGCTGATCCCGAGGGTCGAATCGGAGTTCAGAGGGATCGGAGAGCCGTGGGCTCGAACGCTTTCCGGCGGCTCCACCGGAGGCTGGGAGTCCTTGGCCTGGCAGGTGTTCTATCCGGACATGTTCAATGGTACCTGGACCTTCTGTCCGGACCCGGTGGACTTCCGGTACTTCCAGCTGGTGAACATCTACGAGGACGCGAACGCTTTCTACCCCGGCGACGGAAAGAGCCCGTGGAAGCGGAGCCCGGTCCGACCCTGGATGCGGGGAACCGACGATCAGGTTTTCATGGATCAGCGGGATGCGAGCCACCTGGAGGAAGTCCTGGGCACGAGGGGGAGATCCGGGGATCAGATGGATATCTTCATGTCGGTGTACGGGCCTGTCGCCGATGACGGTTACCCGGACCTGCTCTACGACAAATGGACTGGGGATATCAACCCAGAGGTGGCCGAGTATTGGAGGCAGAACTACGACCTACGGCATATCCTGGAGCGTGACTGGGAGACCCTCGGTCCAAAGCTCGTGGGAAAACTGCACATCTACATGGGGGACATGGATACCTATTTCCTGGAGGAGGCCACCCGCCTTCTCGAGGAGTTCCTGGAAGGCACCGAAAACCCCTACTACGGAGGGTCCTTCCACTGGGGTGAGCGGGCGCCTCATTGTTACAGCGGGGCCCCGGACTTTCCAGGCCAGACTTCCTATCAGCGGGTTCTACCGCTCATGAGAGATAGGGTCCTCAGCACCGCCCCTCCTGGGGCCGATGTCTCCAGCTGGCGGTACGATTGAGGTGGGGCGGTCACCTGCGGGGGACGTGATCCAGATAACGATCCAGGGGATCAGCGGCCGAAGTGGCTAAGGCGCCGAGGTACGTTACGGTGGGCTGGTAATAGGTGATACCCGTGTTATAGGCCGTCTCGTCGTAGAGACTGAAGTTGTAGCTCCCAAGGGAGTAGAGATAGTCGGTCGTCAAAACGTTGTAGACGCTGTCGGCTTTTAGAGGAGTGCCGTCGGAGTGGAGGTACCCGGCCACCGTGCTCATCCCTGCGACGACGATGCTTGACCTCAAGCAGTCGATCACCTCCGATCCCGTGAGCTCCAACCTTACCAGCGTGTTCAGGAACGGTAGCACTCCGACAACCGTGCCTTTGGTAATGTCACCCTCCGGGAGTCCTTGCCGAATCCCGCCGCTATTGGTCATGGCGATATCGGCTGTGGGGTCCGCGTATAACCAGGAATCGGTGATCAGATTGTAGAGGGCGGGCGAGCCGTTGGGCACGCTGTTTTCCAGGTATCCCACGACCTCGGAGAGCTCTTGCGCGGCGGCGTCCTGCCATGTTGCCACCACTGCCTGGACACCCGGATCGGGAGACCCCCCACTGTTCGGGCGCACGGAGCTTTGTAGTCGAGTGATTTCACCCGTCTCATCTTCGATCCCGATGGTCACTTTTCCATAGTGGGCGAACTGCCAGCCGCCCACGACGAGGGCCACCCCGTCCTGAACCGTTCCGACGGTCTCGTTGCAATGCCCGCCGGTGAGAACGCTGACATCCAGGTTCCGGACGGTCGGAAGCAGGGCCGTCATTTCGTCATAACAGATGTGGCCGAGGACCATCATGACATCCGCCCCGGCGTTCCAGGCCTGTGGGACATATTCCTCGAGGGCCGCCTGGTAGGAGATAAAATCGTAGTCTTCGACGAACGTTGGGAAGGTTGTCCATGGCGTCGACTGTGAAGCCAATCCAACCAAGCCGACCCTGATCCCATTCACGTTCCGAATCACATAAGGGGTGGCAAAATCGGGGCTGGTATTCGTTCCTTTCAAGCGGATGTTCGCCGCCAGAAAGGGGAAGGTGGCCTGGCTAGCCCGGGCCCTGAGGCCGTCCACCGTGAAATCGAATTCGTGGTTCCCTATCGCTGTAGCCGAGTAACCCATGACGTTCATGACGTCCACCGTCGATTCGCCCTGGAACCACGTCGAGATGGCCGGCCCGGTCCAGTTGTCCCCGCCGCTGAGGATCAGGAAATCGCCAGATTCACGGTACCCTTCGGCGTTCCTCCATAACCCCATCAGCTTCGCCGGACCGTCGGTTCCGGACCCTTCCTCGAGCCAACCGTGTTCGTCGTTCGTATAGAGAACAGTGAGCGTTCGCTCGGTCGGCTCCGGACCGGAGGATGACCCGGAGTCACAAGCGACGGATGCCGAAGCCACCAGGACCATGACGGTCCAGGTCCCACCCAAGCTGGCCCTCGTCGCCTTGAAGTACGTCTTCATTCCGTCAGCCCTCTGACATTGTCGCCCACGCCGGGTTTTGCGAGGACAACGTCATCGACGCAGGTGGGCACGGAGATCTCCCACGTCGTACTCCCCATTCCGGTTCCCGTACTTGTCCAAATGCTCAGCCTCCAAAGAGGATAGGCTGGGGCCTGACCCGCCGAGAAGAGGCCGAGCGAGGTTCGACCTTGGGAATTCATGCGTGGAGACCGTGATGCGCGCCACACCACCCTCCAGCGCAATCTCATGGATCGCCACCGGCGAGGATGAACCATTCGTAAGGCGCGTCGAGGGGTAGGTATGGTTCGTAAGCATCCCCGGACCCACAACTCCCCAGGCATCACCCGCCTCGCCCCGGTTCCCCCCCTGGAGGAAGCTGCGAAGGAGGCTGTCATTCCCGTCCGCCTCGAGGAGTACCACCCTGTACTGTTGGGGACAGGTGTCACAGGGTCGGTTTCCCGAGATTTTCGGATCCACGTGGTAGACCAAGACCCCGGAAGCCGGGAGGTCCTGGTCAAAACCCTCCTTAGTCCTGTACTCGAGCAGAAGGTACTCTGTGTCGCCGGAAAGGGGGCCCGACTCCAACGGGATCTTCAGGACTTGCTCTCCACCCTGTACCGGTTCCAGAACGTACTCCTCGTCCAGAACGTCTCCCACCAGCTCGAGAGACCCCAGCCAACCGAGCCGGTCTTTTTCCCAAGCTCCGATGTGGGTCGGCCGAACCCATTCCTCTCGATTCATGGTGCCACAACCCCAGGAGCCGGCCGCCATGAGGTCCCAACAGCCCACTACCCACCGGCGGTATTCGGGCTCGAGGCCTTGGGATCGGTCGTACAGGTCCGGGAGGCCAAGGACATGGCCGAGTTCATGGGCTATGGTGGTGGCCTTCTGCACCTCCACTCCTCCGCAGTCCACGGCGCTCTGAATCGTGTAATCGTTCACGATGATGAAGCCCCCGTTCGCCGCTCCATCGTCGGAGACGAAAGGCTCGCCGGCATTCCAGTTTTGAAGGCGGGACCTGTGGGGCCAGATGCCGGGTCCACCGCAGGAGGCGGAGACCTCGAGGAACTGGAAGGCCACGGCGTCCACCGTCCCATCGTCATCGCCGCTGTTGGGAACCCCGTCGGGTCCATCGTTGTCGAATTGGCCGAAATCAACCATGCCGTCGACTCCCGCCACCATCTCGAACAGGAACGCCCCCGTCTCCGACCCGCTTCCGAGGCCGTACGAGTCGCCCACCACTTGGGACATGGTCAGGGAGGTCCGAACCCAGGGGAAGGCCTCGCCTGTCACCGTCAAACGGCCTCCGGAGGCTTCTTCGTAAAATTCGGTGAGGGTCCCGTATTCGGCTGGCCCGTCAAAGAGGGAGGCCTGTAGGTCTTCCCGAGAGACATGGGGCTCGGGCGAATCGGAAAAAAGACCCTGGATCAGAACCACCGGGAGGACTCCCGAAAGGGGAGATCCCCTGAGGACAGCCGAATGGGTCTTCTGGACCCAACCCCCATGGATGCGGAAAAAATCGGGGTCCTCCTGGACTCGCTGAGAGTAGGAAGGAGGAAGGGGAATCTTCGAACGGTCCATTCCCCCGTCGATGATCTGGGAAGCCAACGGATCGGCGAAGGACTCCAGGATCAGCAGGCAAAAAACGAGAGCGACCAGTCGCTGACTCGTCATGGCCTACTCCCTCTGGCCCGAGGAGGAAGCGTCCTTCTCACCCTCTATGAGCACCTCGTACCCGGACAAGGAGAGCCGGAGTTGATCCTCCCCACCAGCCACTTGAACCACATCGACCGAGGGGATTACTCCGACATCTTCCGTTCCGACCCGGAAGTTGATCTCTCCCGGATCGTCCATGACGACGATTACCCGGGAAGACCCTGCCGAATGTTCGAAGAAGACCTCACCGCCGGTGGTGGACACGAAGGAGAGGTCCGCCCCACCCGTGATCTCGAGCACGGCCGAGCCCTCTGGGCCGTTGGGTGAGAGCAGGGTAATGGCAAGGTTCCCAGGCCCCATGGGCCCTTTGGGCCCCGTGGAATCGCAGGCCCAGACCAAAAACGGGACCAGGCCCACCAGCGCCAATCCCCGGATCTTCTTTCCAGATCTAATCAAGCTTCTGTTTCTCCTCGCTCGGGAGACGAATGGAGCCTTGCCGACCCTAGCTCCCCCCACGGATGCGGGTTATGGCTTGGTCGATCAAGCCAGCAAGGTCCTCCGGATACCAATGGCCGATATCCGGCGTCACATGGAACACCAACGGTAGCCCCTCTCCCTTCATAATATCCGCCATTTCCCTTTGTTGATCCAACCTCCCGTCCATTTCGGTCGTCAAAAGCGTGCCACGAACTCCCCGCCCACCGGCCGACCGGGCTTCATCGGCCGAGAAACCCTCCGGCATGGCGGGGCAGAGGACGACAAATCCTTTCACGTCCAGGGCATTCTTCAGCACTACCTCGAGGGACGCAACGCCGCCGGAGGAGAATCCACCGACGAGTATCTCGTCCGTGTCCACCGAGTACCGGTCTGCGACCTGGCGGTAGGCCGATCCGATCTCCTCCAACGAGAGGTCGATGTCTTCGGTCCAATTGTATCCGTCCATTGCAATGAGCTGAGTGGACTGAGGAAACGCGACGATGAACTCACTGGCCAATGTCGGAGAGTGCCAGTTGGGCATGAAGAGATCCACGTTCTCCCCTCCTCCGTGCAGAGCGAGGAACAGCGGATACCTCCGGTCCGGGTCGTAGCCCTCGGGCAGGACCACCTCGAGCCGAGGTTTCACAATGCGTGCGGCGGCTGTTTTCGCCTCCTCGATGCGGGCCTCGACAGCCAGCCAACCCGAGTGCTCCTTCATCGGGGTCCAGATGGGGTCCAGGAAGGTGTACTTGCCGTACCAGATGCCGTGATCGAGGCCGTACTCCAGTGCCGCCAAGCTCCCGTCGAGAGTCCCCATCAGGACATTCATCAAGGCCAGGTTTATGCAATTGGCCATCAGGTGATCCGGGTAGATCTCGAGAGCGGCCTCCAGGACAGCCGCGGCTTCGGAGAACTTCTCCTGATCGTAGAGCTCTACGACTTCTGCCCTCATCTCCAGATAAGTCCGCTCTTGAGCTCCAACCTGGCCAGGATTTCCCACCACGGCTGCGCCGGAGAGCAGGATGATCCAGAACACGAAGGGAGGTATCGGAAACCGACTGGGTCTGCACATTGGCCTCTCCATCTGGTTAGCGGTTGAACCCCATACCGTCGGGCTCATTCGGTGTCTGTTAGGTACCTGTAATACGCTGGCAAGGACGCCTGAGTTACGGCATTCACACGCCGACGTACCGCCGATTCCATCAAGGAAAGAGAACGGCCCCCTTCGCTTGCAGCGGAGGGGGCCTTCCCTGCCGATGAGGTGTGCAGGAACTATGAGGAAGTGGACTCTAAGCCGCGGGCCATAACCATCCGAAAGCACCAGCCGTGAGCGCCCCATAGATCAGGGCATCGAACAGGTTTTTGAAGGTGGTGCTCCAGGCCTGCTTGTACCAGATCGAGCGTTGGA
>JABDNZ010000206.1 GCA_013043565.1 Gemmatimonadota bacterium
GTGGCGTGTCCCACCGGGTGCAGGCCGGGTCGGAATGCTCTGGAGATCCGTGGGCGTCTGATGCTGGAAGGCCTCTATCCACCCAGGGCTCTTCGGGACACAGCGATGAAGGCTCTGACTGGCTCTGGCAACATCTTCGGAGTCGACGGAGGGGAAAGAGCCCGGTTCATCAAGGAGAACGCTTTTCCCATCTATGATTCAGCCGACCACGATGTGCTCTTTGTCCTCGGTTGCCAGGGGGGTAACAGCCCGGAGGTTCAGCCGGTGGTTGTGGCCACTGCGAAGCTCCTCGATGCTGCGGGCATCAAGTGGGGTGTCATGCCCGAGGAACAGTGTTGGGGTGAAGGCCTCCTCCATGGCGGGGGCCTCATGGAGGATTGGCCCCTCTGGGCACAGGACAGGATCGAATTTCTCACCGACACCCTTGGCGGAAACCAGCAGGCGGCAATCCTCACGATCTGCCCCCACTGCCGGGACACGATCAAGACCCAGTACAAGGCTTTCGGAGCGGACTTCTCCAATGTGCGGCTCCATACGCCCTACCTGGCCAACCTGGTCAAGTCCGGTCGGTTGGACTTGGAGCCCAAGCCTTTGACTGCGGCCATTCACACCCCTTGCAAGGTTTTCCACAACGATGAAGAGGCGGAGATGGTGGGACTCCTTCGGTCGGCTGGGGTGACCCTTCAGAATCCCGAGAGCAGCGCTGCCGCCTTCCCCACCACCTGTTGTGGCGGCGGTGGCGGGGGGTTCCTCTGGGACTCTCCAGCCAAGGTGAACCAGAAGCGGTGGGACCAGATTCAGGCCACGGGACTGAAGAACGTGGTGACGGGTTGTCCTGGCTGTCACCGAATGCTGGGGGTCATGAAGGACGAGGAGAGCAGCATCGTCGACGTCTCCACCGTCCTTGCCGAGAGGTTGGCGGAGGGCTGAGGCCGGAAGGACGCTAGGGGCGCGGTTAGGATCGAGAAATCCGAAACCGAATGCCACCGGCGACCCTCTCCGGCATTGGGAGAAGTCGGGGAACGGATGCCTCTTTCAGAGCTCCCAATGCTCCCCTCGTCGTATCAAACGCCCTTAGGTGGTCCAGTGTGACCATGGTGGGGATCACGAGGGGAAAGTCTCCGTCCCGATTTCGATCCAGGGCCTCGGTGGGGGAGACCCAGAGGGCGTCCACCATCTCCATCTCGTGTGGGTCCACTCGCACATCCGGATCCACCTCCGCGGCGAAAAACCGGGTTTCGTAACGGCGAGGCTCGCACTCGGGGGTGAGCCAATGGCCGCAGTACTCCAGAGCCCCGGCGTCCAGCAGAACGCCCAGGTCGTCCAGCACCTGATCGAACCCGCGGTCCCCGGAAAGAAGGCTCTTGCGGGCTGAAACAATGGCATCGAGAGAGGGTTCGGGTACCCGAGGGGCGGGGTCCGGGAGGGTCCAGAGCAGGATCCCGGTCTCCTCGAAGGTCTCCCGGAGGGCCGCAATCCAAAATGCCGGGCCGGGGGGATCGGATGCGGCGGACCGGAGGGGCTCGGCGGCTCTGTGTGAGCTGATGCCCGATAACCGGGAGATGAGGTGGGAGTCCTCATCGGCAGGGTCCAAGGTTCCGCCGGGGAATACCCAGGCCCCGGGTATGAACCCCGCCCTGGGGCTCCGCTTCATGAGAAGGACCTCCAGGCCCTCTTCACCGTTTCTCAGGAGAACCAGCGTGGCCGATGGCCGGGGGTCCGGCGGAGGGTCCGGGGGATCGTCGATAAACCGGAGGAATCCGTCCGGAAGCCGCTGGAAAGGGATGACCAGTTCGATCAATGGCCGGCGGCCATCCCGTCCTTCCTGGGGTCGGACCCGGCGGCCCATCCTTTCGGGAGCTTAAGGACGGCCTGGGCACCTCCGAATGATCCGCCGCTGGAGATGGTATGCCCCATCTCCCAAAGCCTGAGACGGACATTATCGGGCACCGGGGACTCCAGGACGATCCGGGTGCCTCCCATGTGGCGGACCCGGGGTGCGTCGATGGCGTCCTGAAGGTCCATGTCGAAGACCAGGAGATTCAGGAGTAGTTGGGCGTGGCCCTGAGGCTGCATGGATCCTCCCATGACGCCAAATGCCAGGAACGGTTCCCCGTCTTTGGTCACGAACCCAGGGATGAGGGTATGGAAAGGACGCTTTCCGGGAGCGATCTGGTTCGGGTGCCCGTCTTCGAGATTAAATCCAGCTCCCCGGTTCTGAAGCACAAACCCGGTTCCCGGCACCACGACCCCCGATCCGAAGTACTCGAAGACGCTGTTGATGAAGGAGACCATATTCCCGGCTCGGTCCGCCACCGTGAGGTAGATGGTTTCTCCACTATCGAACGGCCTGCCAGGGCCCACACGGTCCGCTGCTCGGCCGGGATCGATCAGGGTCCGGCGGCTGTCGACATAGGAATCGTCCAGGAGTGCTTTCGGGTCCCCCTCCAGGTGGTCCCGGTCGGAGACGTAGCGGGCCAGATCCGCGAAGGCCAGCTTCTTGGCCTCGATGATGTGATGTAGGTATTCCGCCGAGTTGTGGCCCATGGATTCCAGATCAATGGGATCCAGGATCTTCAGCATCTCCAGGGCTGCGATACCCTGCCCCGCCGGAGGGAGCTCCCACACCTGGTATCCATGAAAGTCCACGGAAAGCGGTTCGACCCATTCCGGCCTGTGGTTCCTCAGGTCATCGAGGGTCAAAAAACCGCCCTGGGCTTGAACTTCTTCCACGATCCGAGCACCCAGGGGACCTCCGTACAACGCACCCGGTCCGTCTTCGGCCACGGCCCTGAAGGAGGCGGCGAGATCCGGGTTTCGGAACCACTCTCCCGCCGTGGGGCTCCGTTGGCCGTCCAGGAGAAAGGTGGCCGTGGCTCCGGGATCGCGTTGCAGTACACGGGCGGTGCCCCTCCACTGACGAGCGATGATGGGTGTCACCGGGAAGCCCTCGTCGGCGATTTCGATGGCCGGGGCCAGGGCTTCGGCCAGGGTCAGCGTACCATACTCCTCCAGGAGCGCCGACCAGCCCGACAATGCCCCGGGCACGGTGATCGCCCGGGCTCCGCGGTAGGGAACGTCGTCCATACCCAGGGCCCGGATGGTGTCGGGGGTGGCCAGGGACCCCGACCGGCCCGATGCGTCCAATCCCCCCAGTCTCTCATCCCGGGCCGACCAAAAAAGCGCAAACACATCCCCACCCATTCCGGTCATGTGAGGCTCGACCACGTTCAGGACCGCGGCGGCCGCAACGGCGGCATCGAAGGCGTTTCCCCCATCCTGAAGGACCTTCAGAGCGGCTGCGGTTGCCAACGGCTGGCTGGTGGCAGCGACGCCGTTTGGCGCATAGACGGTGGACCGGCCCGCCAGCGTGGTGGGACGCGGTGTGGGAGTCATCTGGGCCTCGAGAGAGTTTGGAATCACTTGGAGAAAGACGAGGACGAGGATGAGGAGGGTGGCGTTGGTTTGGAGGATTGGTTTCATGTCGTCCGTTCGAGTAGTTCGACTTTTCCAGAGAAACTGCCTTTGATTCTCTCGACCTGATGGGGGCCGTCGTGGCTCTCATCCCAATGAAGGGGGACCAGGACCGCGGCGCCACAGGCTTCCGCGACACCGACGGCTTCGTCCGGTCCCATGGTGTAATCCGAACAACATGGTATGAAGGCGACGTCGCACCGAATTCCAGCCATGGACTCCAGGGGATCGGTGTGGC
>JABDNZ010000207.1 GCA_013043565.1 Gemmatimonadota bacterium
GTCCACATCTGCCCAAAGGGGATGACTGCGCGGCGGCAGCGTCAAGAGGCCGAGCGCACGGTAGTTCATAGCATGTCCACGCTGCTCTGGCACATGCTGCTCGAACACCAACCATCGGCGAATGGCCGTCAGTTCCCCAGATGGGAGGCGTTCTGGCGGTGGGTCGGTCAGTCCAATCCAAACCCGGGCCGCCATGTCGGAGAAAACCCCTGCTACAGGGGGTACCCTCTGCGGATACTGTCGTCCTTCAAAATCAGCTTGCCAGAGATCTCGGAGTTCCGGATCCCAGACCCGCTCAAGTTCAACATGATGCAATGAGTCGATTAAGGCACTGGTGAACGGTCTGTCCGGAGCCAATATCCGCACGACCCGGTCCAATCCACTGTCTAGGTCGAAGTGCCGAGCTTCCAGGGAAAGCTGGTCTGCGGTCCATACTCCTCGTTCCGAAGCCCAGGCGAATCCTTCCCCCCACCACCATCGTCCCTGAACGTTGACGGACCCGATCTCACCGTCGCCGGACCCCTGCACCTGAATGGCGCGCTCAGTGCCGGGAACTGTTCCGAGGACGGGACTTCGATCGTCGTTCGGGGCGATCCGCACTACTTGCCAGGTTTCCCGGACCCTACCCTGGTTCCCCAGTTCCACCTCGGTCGTCGTGGCGCCGAGCACCAATACAGCACCGCTCGGGGATAGAGCGACACGGCGCACCGTGCGGACTCCTCCGGGCTGCCCAACGGTCTGCTCCCGTTCCAACACGCCTTCTTTGGAAAACCAACTCAACCGCTGGAGCCCTCGATCCCAGACGAGGATTGTGTCGCCGGAGAGAACGGCGATCCCAACAGGAGATCTAAACTCCGCCGGGCCGTCCCCTTCAGAACCTACTCGGCGCAGAAACCGCCCGGACCGGTCGAATACCCGGACCTCTGCCGGAAATTGCTCAAGGACTGCGAATCCTCCATCTGACAACCGGGCAGCCGCTACCGGTCGCGTCCATTGGTACTCTGGTGTTCCCTCCACTACTCCGATCCGGACCTGCGGCACCTCAGCGAGTCGGATGGATGCGGGAGTCGCAAGAACCCCAGCCGGGAATTCCTGGATCACGACACCGGCCGAGTCCCTGACCACCGGCCCAGGCGACCGGCCCGCGTCTCCGCGGCACGCTGCAGTCCAACTGCACACGACCAGGATAGGGATCAGGTTTCGGCGCGCCGAGCGCGATGGCAGTGACTTCATAGGCTTCACACTAGGGCGAGACATGAATATCGGGTGCCTTCCTCGCAGGGTCCTAATAGCAGAGTTGCGGTTAACGCCTCGCGGGCTGCCGGCCTTCGCCGGAGGGCGCGACGCTTGCACGCTGCAAGCGGCGTGACCGCCGCGAATGACCCGAAGGGCGCGAGCCGAAGGGGAGCCGCGGCAGGCCCGCTGTTAGGCGGATACAAAAGCTCCCCTCAATGCCAGATGTTCGCCGCGGTGCTATTCGGGCTCCACATATGAAGGACGATCTCCCAACTCCCATCCGGCCTTTTCCGGAGGTGATCCACATACTTTTGATCGTACGGAATGGGATCCCCTCCACCCTTCGGTATGTAGTTCCCCACGGACCGGAATCTCCGAACCGCTAGCTGTGGACCGATCTCCAGGACGTCCATTGGCCATTCGTGGACGTCCAACTCCCAGCTGCCGAAGAAATCAAGGACCCATGCCCTGACGGCCGCACTCCCTTCCACGGGAAGGGCGTTCGGAGGCATCATCACTGCATCGTCGGCGAGCACCCCCAAATAGGCTGCGACAACGCTCTCGAGGTCTGCGCTCCCCTGAATCCTCTCCAGTCGCTGGTCATACATGGCCCGGATCGCCGCGTCATCGGCCTCGACATTGTGAACTGGCGCCGGGGTGCAGCCGACGGACCAAACCAGAAGAACCATGGGGGCGGTGGAAGAACTCTTAAAAATCATGGCTGTACTTCCTTTTGTAGCCGCCTAACGTCTGCGGGCTACTGGCATCAGCGTCCCTTCCCGGCAGAATCCGTTACTCGAAGGATGATCAATCCCTCGACCATGTCACTCCCCGTTCTGCTTGTTGGTGTGTAGGCTTAGCCGCCAGATCTTTAGTCTGTCCCACACCCCCCGGTCGTCCCATGTGTACATCACCCCGGGCGCCGAAAACCCGATGGCCAAATCGTCGATCCGGTGCCGGGCTACCACCCTCCCCCGGGCTGGATCCAAGACTTCGATGATCGTGTCCCGATAGTCGTGACGGGCAGGTCGGTCCTCGCTGGTTTCGAACGCCTCTTTCCAACCCTCGTCCGGAACCCAGACCAGCATCCAGAGGAGTCCTTCATCATCGACCTGGATGTTCGCGACGATGGAAGAAGGGGGTGGGCCCGTGGCATCCCTCGGACCGCCAGCCGGATCGTCTGGTTTCGGGGCCCAATCCGGGTGCCTTTCGAAGATTTCGACCAACTCACCCCCAGGCCCCCAGTGTTCGATGGTGTACTGCTCATAAACATGAGTCGCCCAGAATCCGCCGTCAGCGGACGGGCCAACGCTTCGGGCAAGGTCCCTCTCTACATTCCCGGTAATGACTCCCCGCTCCTCTCCGAATGACCGTCGAACCCGGCCATCTCGGTCGACGATGTGGAAAGGTCGCCCGAAGTCCGTTGCTCTCCTGTCGATTGCAGTGGTTAGGAGGGATCCGTCCTCCCGAAAGAACCCACCCCGGAGGCGGAACGGCGGATCGATCCTAGCAGACCTCACGAATTCGAAGTCTGG
Organism: Gemmatimonadota bacterium; assembly: GCA_013043565.1. GTDB lineage: Bacteria > Gemmatimonadota > Gemmatimonadetes > Longimicrobiales > Gaopeijiaceae > JABDNZ01. Next base: position 2,772 of record JABDNZ010000207.1, read on the forward strand.
CGAGAAGACACTCAGTCGGTAGAGACTGGAATCGAACGTAAAAAGGGAATCCCCGGGGCTAATGAATAGGGCGGCCCAGCCGCGAAACTCGCCAGGACCTTCGCCCTCTCTCCCAAAGGTGTGAATATGCTTGCCTTCCCGGTCGAACGCTTGGATAAGTCCCGGGACATAAACGGATTGGTAGTACACCCTGCCCCTGGAATCCATGGGAAGGAAGTTGGCATGTACGATGTTCAAGGTGTCCCCGGGACCGCCAAGATCGAACATCCTCTCCACGTCGATCCGGCATTCCGGACAAGAGACCTCATCCGGAATTGTCACGACCTCCTGGGCACGAGTAGGGGCAAGCCACAACCCGGAAAGGGCCAGCGGGAACAAGAATCGCCAGGTGCGTAACGGTGGAAGCCGCATGTTAGGAGTCCGGAGACATGGACAGGTTTTCTTCTTTCGTTTTCATGATGGCCGCCTGTGGTGTGGTCTCCCCCAGGACCCTCTCAGTTCCTTGCCGGTGTCCGCTAATGTTCAAAGTTGCCGCGCCCGGCACCAGCACGTACCGTCGACGGCCCACCTCCGTAGACACGTTCCCTTACCCTCCCCGGCTCAGAGCGCTCGTGCCGGGTGGGCTCGGAGCGAACGCAGTG
>JABDNZ010000208.1 GCA_013043565.1 Gemmatimonadota bacterium
GTGGCGTCGGCCTGGAACTCGTTCTGCCTGCTGATAGCGAACTGGATCACCATGGCGGCGATGGGGGCCACAATGGACATGATGATTAAACCCAGAGGGTTTCGATCATTGTCACGGCCGCCGGTGAAGATGGCCGCCCAGCGAGCCATGGTGGCCAGCATCCCCACGGCGCCTGCCATGGTCGCTGCCATGGTCCCGGTGAACATGTGCCGGTGCTGAATATGGGCCAACTCGTGAGCGATGACCCCTTCGAGCTCCTGGGGCGAAAGGGCCCGGAGAAGCCCGGCGGTCACACAGACCACGGCTTTTTCAGGGTTCCTCCCAGTTGCGAAAGCGTTCGGTTGATCGGAGGGAGCCACGGCGACGACCGGCATGGGAAGGTCGGCGCGCTGCCGAAGGCGATCGACCATGTTGTACAGGTCCGGCGCCTCCTCAGGTCCGATGATCCGGGCCTTGTACATCTTGAGCACGACCCTGTCGCTGAACCAGTACATCCCGAAGTTCATGGCGGCGGCCAGAATGAACACGAGGATCGCCCCACTCTGACCTCCGAAGTAACCACCGAAGGTCACCAACAGGGCGGTCAGCCCCGCCATGAGAACGAAGATCTTCATGTGCTGCATCTCAATAACCCCAATCTCGAAACAGTAGGAAACCCAAGCTGTGTTCGTCGGCTCCCAAGCCTACGACGCGGAAAATCGAATTCCGAAAGAATCGGTCTTCCCAGTACCCCTCCAGGGTCCAGTTGTCCCCCAGTTCTGCCTCCACAATCAGAGCCGCCAAACGGCTCTGACCAGTCCCATTCAACCATGGACGCCAGTGGACAGCGGCGAAGATATAGTCGGTAAGGTATTTGCCGATTGCGACCTGCGGTGTCCCGAACAGGCCGGCCCTGGCGCCGAGATCGGCGCCGTACTCCTGCGTGATGGCCAGGTAATCGATGGGGAGTTCAGGAGCCAGGAGGGAGCCCAGTTCACTCGAAAAAAGCCCAACGGCAATGCTGGAAGCTGCCCCGCCGAGGACCCCGGCAGCATTGGCGACTTGAGCCCGTTGGCCCGAGGCAAGGTCGTAACTCGGGCGTCCGAAGATCAGATAACTCACCAGGTCCGATTCGGCGATTGGGAAGGCCGCATTGCTGGAAAGGACAACTCTAGGTTCGAGGAGGGAACCCTCGACCGCTGCGATGATCTCCAAGGTACCATCCGTCGTTCGCAGTCGGTTTAGGGCCCGAATGTTGAGATCCGGATTCACGCCGGGTGTGCCCGGAAACGACACGGTTCCTTCCTGAACCTGGAACTGCCGGCCGACCACGGAATACACCCCCCTCACCGCGTCCAAGACACCGAGGAACGCCATGGTGCGTTCCGTCCGATCCCAGTAAACGCCGAGATTTCCGGCCATCTCTACGTTCAGGTTGCTTCCCCTGAGCCAGCTGTCGCGGGCCATGGTGAGGTCCACGTTCAGCATGAGGTTCTGGAGGAACGGGTTTTGGCTTCCCTGAATGACGGTCCGCAGCGTCACAAGAGCCGTGTCGACGACGTTGAAGAAAGAGGGATCGGACAGATCGACGACTTCCACGCTCCGTGCCACCTCTTCCACCATCAAGACGCCCTGCTCCACTCTCAGCGATCCCTCTACCCGGGGCCGCCGATAGGACTGGCTCACCAACACGGAGCCCGACAATCGGGCTTGGCGGACATCCCGGCGGTTCACCGCCAGAAAATCCTGGCCGGTGACGGTAAGATTCAGACTGGGGTCGGAAAGGGGATCGGCCAGGGTTACCGTTCCCGTCACCGTGGCGGTCCCGCCGGCTCGAAGGGATCCGTCCACTTCCACGACCCCATCCCGTGACAACTGGAATCGCGCCTGGACGTCCCGATGCCTGACGCCCAGGGGGCGGAAGAAGGCCGACCCATCGGCCAGGCGGAGGTCGCCGGACGGTTCGAGATCGGAGGAAAGCCCCTGGAAACGAAGAGCGCCCGAGAGGGTCCCCTCGACCTCCTCCATGG
>JABDNZ010000228.1 GCA_013043565.1 Gemmatimonadota bacterium
AGGGAGGACGGAAGCAGGAACACGCCGGACCCGACCATGTTACCCACGACCAGTGCGGTGGCGATCAAAAGCCCGATCTGTCGTGGGTTGGTTTTCGCGTCAGGTTCGGCCATCGGGAATCATCCTCCTCCTCGCGGGACTGCTTCTTGTTCCCGGCTTCCGTCCTCCGGTGCTCCCTGGACCCTAGACTCCGCCCGAGCACCCTTTGAAGTCAAGCCGAAGGGATTCGCCCTGGCGGCCCTCGTAATGAGCATCCCGGGTCCTTGCACCCCTACCACTGGGTGGTCAGAATGATGGCTTATTCGGGCCCCAGGCCAACTACTGACTCTGTGCCACGGATCGCCCAAACACGGGGGAGCGCCCATGGAAGGGTTACAAGGCAAAACGGTATTGGTCACCGGTGGCGCCAGCGGAATCGGGCAGGCCGCGGCCGCCCGTTTCCTGGAAGAGGGGTGCGCTGTTTGTGTGCTGGATCGCAGCGCTGAAGCAAGAGGGAAGCTGGGGTCCGAGCTTCCGGACCTCGCCGGCGTTATCCAAGCCGATGTTTCGAGCTTCGAACAGGTCCAAGCGGCTGTTGCCGAAGCCATCGAGCGCATGGGGTCACTCGATGTCCTGATCAACAATGCCGGCATCAGCATTCGGCACGATTTTCTCGACATTACGCCCGAGGAGTGGAACGATGTCTTGGGTGTGAACCTTACAGGGGCCTTTTACGTCGCCCAGGCCGCGGCCCGCCATATGGTCCACAGGGGGTCCGGTGTGATCATCAATACGGCCTCCACCGGTGGTAGCACCGGCTACCCCCACTATGCCGATTATTGCGCCAGCAAAGGCGGTCTGATCGCACTGACCCAAGCCATGGCTCTCGAGTTGGCGCCGGCTGTCCGAGTCACGGCCGTTTCTCCCGGTTACGTGCTGACACCCATGCAGAGGGCGGAGTACAGCGACGAAATGCTCGATGCCGTGAACCGGAAGATTCCGATGGGGCGGCACGGAAGGCCCGAGGAGGTCGCGGGGCTTTTCGCCTTCCTGGCCTCGGATGATGCCGGGTTCGCCAGCGGCCATGCCTATGTCATGGATGGCTCCGAGACCACGGGTGGTTTATGCAGCCAGTGGACCCATGAGTAGCGGACTGCGCCCCACGTCTTCCAAGACCTGGGTGTATATCCCCACAGGAGGACTCTCCCGATGAAATTGGACGGAAAAGTTGCTGTGATCACGGGCGGAAACTCGGGCATAGGCCAGGCCACCGCCATGCTGCTCGCCAAGGAAGGGGCAGCTGTGGTGATCACCGGGCGGAACCAGGAGCGTGGAGAAGAGGCTGCCAGAGGCATTGAAGCGGACGGGGGCAAGGCCATGTTCATCCGCGCCGACGTAAGATTCGCGGACGACTGTCGCCGGGTGGTCGACAGAACGCTGAAAGAGTTCGGCAGGATCGATGTGTTGTTCAACAACGCTGGAGTCTTTCATCCGAGGACAGTGCCGGAGTGTACCGAACAGGAGTGGGACGAGACGATCGACTCGAGCCTGAAGGGTGCCTTCCTGATGTCGAAATATTCCCTCCCCTCCATGATCGAGCGGGGGAGCGGATCCATCATTCACAACAGCTCCGGATGGGGAATCCTCGGAGGGGAATGCGCCGCAGCCTACTGCGCCGCCAAAGGGGGTCTCGTCGTAATGGCCAAGGCCATGGCCATCGATCACGGTCCCGCGGGGATCCGAGTGAACTGCGTTTGTCCGGGTGACGTTTACACACCGATGCTGCCGGACGACGCGAAGAAACGGGGTATCCCTTGGGAGGAGTACCTGGCTGGAGCGTCGGATCGCCCCCTGGGGCGGATAGGCACAGCTGAGGAGATTGCCCGGGCGGTGCTCTTTCTCGCCTCCGACGACTCTTCGTTCGTGACGGGGGAAGCCCTGGTCGTGGACGGTGGAGGTGTCGCGGGGTAAAGGGAGTCTCTGGTTTTCACCACCCGCCCCTGGGCTCCTGACATCATTCTCTCCTGGCTCGGTTTCGAAGCTGCGGCCGAGGTTTGGCGATCCGGTCTTCGGGACCGAATCCCGCCACCGGTACCCCCTCCCGGTTCGCATAAAGGGTGGTTTTGGCCCACGGGGGTCAGCCTGCTGCGCCGAGCGGGCCCGAGACCGGGAAGAGCGCGGGATTGACCCCCGAAGAACAGGTGATTAGCCTCTGAGAGGGACAATCAACTCAAGGGTGATTCCTCAGTGATCCGTGCCTTCGAGACTACTACGACGACGACTGCCACGACCCGGACTACCGGGCCGGGGGCCGGCCGTCCTGTGTGATCCCGAAGTCTACGAGACAGGCAGAGAGAACGGCGCGGCCTCCGGCAGACCCCGGGGTCGCGCTTTTTGATGCACTCCGTGGGGAGGAAACTTGTCCTCTTGCCCCGCAAACGGAATAGATCCAAATGGAAATCATGGCTGAAAAGATGATCAATGTGACTCTCCCGGATGGCACGGTCCTGGAGCTTCCGAAGGGCTCCGGGGCTGGGGCCGTTGCGGAAGCCATCGGGCCGGGCCTGGCGAAGGCTGCCCTGGGAGCAGAAATCGACGGGGTCCTCGTGGGCCTTCACGAACCCATCGAGAAGGATGTGAAGATCCGAATCATCACTTCCAGGGATCCCGAAGCCCTGGACCTACTCCGACACTCGGCGGCCCATGTCCTGGCGACCGCCGTTCGGGAGCTGGTCCCCGGGGCTGGAATCGGGTTCGGACCGGCCATCGATGAAGGCTTCTACTACGACTTCGAAGTGCCGGAACCGTTCACGCCAGAGGATCTCGAGTCCATCGAGAAGAAGATGGGGGAGGTGGTAGAGGCTGATTATTCCTTCGAGCGGCAGAAGGTGACCAAGCCCGAAGCCCGAGACCTTTTCTCCGACGATGCCTTGAAGCTGGAGCGCCTGGAGGAGTTCACCGACGATGAGGTCATCACGGTCTACCGCGACGGGCCGTTCCTCGACCTGTGCCGAGGCCCCCACGTGCCGTCGACCGGCCGCTTGAAGCATTACAAGCTCCTGAGTGCCGCCGGGGCCTATTGGAGGGGTGATGAAAGCCGGCAGATGCTTCAGCGGATCTACGGCACGGCCTTCTTCGAGAAGAAGGATCTGAAAAAGTATCTGCTGCGTCTGGAGGAGGCGAAAAAGCGGGACCATAGAGTGCTCGGAAAACAACTGGACCTTTTTTCGACCGATCAACGGGTGGGCTCCGGGCTCATCCTTTGGCACCCCAAGGGGGCCGTGATTCGGAACGAGGTCGAGAAGTACGAGCAGGAGCTGATTCTGAGACATGGGTATGTGCTGGTCTACACTCCGCACATCGCCGCAGAGCGCCTCTTCGAAATCTCCGGCCATCTGGAGAACTTCAAGGAGAACATGTTCGGGGCCATGGAGGTCGAGGGAGCCAGGTACCGGCCGAAGCCCATGAACTGCCCAGGGCACATCGCCATTTACCAGTCCGACCAGCGATCGTACCGGGATCTACCGATCCGGATGGCCGAGTTCGGGACCGTGTATCGGTACGAACGGAGCGGGGTCCTTCATGGGATGCTCAGGGTTCGGGGATTCACCCAGGACGACGCCCACGTGTTCTGCACGCCGAGCCAGGTTCCGGAAGAGATCGGCAGACTCTTGGATTTGGTGGACGAGATGCTGACCACCTTCGGCTATCCCTACACCATCGATCTGGCCACGAGGCCTGAGAAGGCTCTGGGGTCCGAGGAGGAGTGGGAGGGAGCTCAGAAGGTGTTGGCGGACGTCCTCAGCGAACGAGGAAAGGAATACAACCTGGACGTGGGCGGAGGGGCGTTCTATGGGCCGAAATTGGACTTCAAGCTGATCGACGCCATCGGACGTCAGTGGCAGGGCCCCACCGTCCAGCTGGACTTCAACCTTCCGGACCGTTTCGAAATGGAGTACGTCGGGGAGGACAACGAACCCCACCGGCCCGTGATGCTCCACAGGGTCCTGGTCGGATCGATGGAGCGGTTCGTGGGCGGCCTGATCGAGCACTATGCCGGGAATTTCCCTCTCTGGCTTGCGCCGGAACAGGTTCGGGTTCTGCCCGTGTCGGAACAATGGGCGGAGAGCGCGGAGGACATGGTCCGAATGCTGACGGACGCCGGACTTCGTGCCTCGATGTACGATCGGGAAACCTTGGGGTACCGGATCCGGGACGCCGAGCTCCAGAAGGTTCCCTACATGGCAGTCGTGGGCGAACGAGAGGCGGAGGCGGGGACCGTGGCAGTGAGGAAACGCGGGGCCGGGAAGAAGCAGGAGGTCATGGACCGGAGGGCTTTCGTCGAGGCAGTTGGCGAGGAAGTAAGGACGCGAGCGCTGGACCGGGCGGATGAAGATGGGGCCCGGGACTGAAGGATTCTCCCGACCCAGCCGTAGAGTTCTCCGAAGCCTGGGTCACGGGAGGCCGATGTCGCATGCTGGCCCATCCCGGTGACTCCAGGGCCCTGCCCGAACGGAAGTCGAAACGTGGAGACCTGACATGAAAAGGATCACTCCGGCCCCGATCCCATTCCTTATTGCCTTCCTCGCTCTTTTGGGGACGGCTCCCGCACTGACGGCTCAGGAAGCGGCTGCCTTCGAGGGTCACTGGGAAGGGGAGATTGTGGTGCCCAATGCCCCCATTGAGATCAATGTGGACTTAATGGTGAGTGAGGAAGGGGTCTGGTCGGGCGACATCAGCATCCCGGCCCAGATGGCCCAGGACGTCCCTCTGGCCGACGTAAAAGTGGATGGCACGAAGGTGTCTTTCATGATGGCCGGTGTTCCCGGCGAGCCCACTTTTTCGGGCACCCTGTCCGAGGACGGACAGACCATCACCGGACCGTTCACCCAAAGCGGCGCCGAGCTCGAGTTCAAACTGACGAAGAAAGACCCGTAGGCTGGCGCCCTGCGAGCCTTGACCTGCTAAGGGCTACCGGTATCTTTTAAGGCACAATTGGAAGCGGGGGAGGGACTCCCCCCACCTTTCGGCCCCAGAAAACAACGGGTGCCGCCGGGTTTGAGCGGAGATCGAGGGGCCCCTGTGTTCCTTCGACGCCGCATCAGGCCCGGTCGATCCGGGCCTTTTTTTTGGCCCGGCCCGAATTGGAAATGAAGCGACACCACAAGCGGAGGTTCTGACCCATCAAAGAACAAAAGGTCCGAGTCAACGACCAGATCCGGATCAGCCCCATTCGCCTCATTGGCGACGATGGCGAGCAGATCGGCATCGTGAGCATCGAGGAAGCCCGTGAACGGGCGGAAGAAGCGGGGTTGGACCTGGTTGAGGTTGCGCCGGACGCTCGGCCCCCGGTGGTCAAGATGATGGACCACGGGAAGTTCAAGTATGAACAGGCTCGAGCGGCCCGGGAAGCACGGAAGAAGCAGCACAACATCCAGGTTAAAGAGGTCAAGTTCCGCCCCGGAATCGAGGACCATGACTACGAGTTCAAGACTCGACATGCACGGAGGTTCCTCGAGGAGGGCAACAAGGTCAGGCTCACCATGATGTTCCGGGGCCGTCAGATAACCCACTCTGAATTGGGCCTGGAGGTGCTGGAGCGGCTGAAGGAGGATCTGTCCGACCTTGGTAAGGTGGAATCTCCGCCGAGTTTCGAAGGGCGGGTCATGTTCATGGTCATGGCCCCCCTCAAAGGGACCTGAGAATCACGCGATGCCCCTGAGGGGCCTCTCCTGAAGAGGGGCTCTCCGAGCCCAGCTTCAAGATGATGGGGGATGCCCCCAAAGGAGTTAGTTATGCCGAAAATGAAGACGAACCGGGGTGCGGCCAAGCGCATGCGCAAGACCGGATCTGGCAAGATCCGGCGAATGCGGGCCTACAAGAGCCACATCCTGACGAAAAAGGATCGGAAGCGGAAGCGGCGCCTGCGGACCGCGACGTTGGTATCAAAGGCAGACGAGAAGCGGGCCCGGCGCCTGCTGGCGTCGTAGAGAAGAGAGGAATTGAGATATGCCTCGTGTAACGCACGCTCCGGCACGGAACAAGCGTAAGAAGAAGATTCTGAAAGCGGCGAAGGGTTATTTCGGAGGGCGAAAGAACCTCTACCGGACCGCAAAAGATGCGGTGGAGAAGGGTTGGGAGCACGCCTACCGCGATCGGAAGAAGAAGAAGCGGAACTTCCGACGACTTTGGATCACCCGGATCAATGCCGCCGCTCGCCAGAATGATTTGTCCTATTCCCGCTTCATAAATGGACTTAAGCTCTCTGGTATCGAGTTGGACAGGAAGGCTCTGGCCGATCTGGCGGTTCGGGATCCTGGCGCATTTACCAGCTTGGCCGAACGGGCCAAGGAGGGCCTGGCGAAGGCCAGCTGACCCCTCCAGGTACCCGGTTCGGCCAAAGGGCTTCACGGCATTTTCGTCGTGGGGCCCTTTGGCTTAGCTTAGCGGGTCGGCACCAAACGAAGGGACGACCAGAATCCAATGAGTGGGAATACATCTTTGATCGCAGCCCTGCAGGCCCTGGAAACCGAGGCCCTCCAGGCGGTCTCCCAGGCCGCGGGGCCGAGTGAGCTGGAAGATCTTCGGATCCGATACCTGGGGCGGAAAGAGGGTCGAATCTCCGGGATTCTCCGGGGACTGGGTGGCCTTTCGCCCGAGAAGCGCCCCGCAGTAGGAGCCGAGGCGAACCGGGTAAAGGCCCGTGTCCAGGAAGCCCTGGAGGAGAGGATCTCCAGCCTTTCATGGGGTGCCGGAGGGCAGGAGAAAGGTGAACTCGACCTTTCCATGCCCGGAGCGTTGCCCTGGAGAGGTGGCCGGCATCCCGTGACCCAGGTGATCGATGAGCTGTGGGCCATCTTTCGGTCCATGGGGTTCACCAGGGCTCGGGGCCCGGAGGTCGAAACCGATTGGTACAACTTCGTGGCCCTCAACACCCCCCTCGATCACCCGGCGGTGGACGAACAGGACACCTTGTACCTGAAGAACGGGCTGGTGCTCAGGACCCATACCTCCCCGGTCCAGATCAGGACCATGGAAGCCCACGACCCGCCGATTCGCATTATCGCTCCAGGCATGGCGTTCCGGCGGGACACCCCTGACGCCACGCATACCCCCGGCTTTCTTCAATTGGAAGGTTTGGTGGTCGATGAAGGAATCACCTTCATCGATTTTAAAGCCACCCTGGCAGAGTT
>JABDNZ010000230.1 GCA_013043565.1 Gemmatimonadota bacterium
GGGTAGGACAAGGTCGGCCTCCGAGCACTGAGAAGGCCAAAGGGCCCCGGCAACAACCCGGGGCCCTTCGTGTTGGCGCGCGGATCGCTGGAAACCGGGTCAACGCCGATGCTCTGCCAAAGCCCTCCGGGCCGCCTGAATCCTCCCCCGCTGTGCCTGCGTGGGCGGATAGAGTGATCCCTGCCTGACCCCACCACCGTTCAGGGCCTGATAAACGGAGGAGACCGCCCGCCGATGTTGGGACAGGGTCCGTTCCGCTTCTGTCATCTCATCCATGGCGCCGCGGCCGCCACCCACACGCCCGAATCCCTGGGCCGGGCCCAGCACCTCGGTGAACTCGGCCTGTAGCTCCTGAATCCCGCTCAGGAAGATCTCCCGGTCTTGGTATTGAATCTGGGTGAGGGGCATCTCAGGGTCACCTCGGACCTCCACCGTGGTGGAAGTTGTTGCCCCTCGTGTCGCCAACGTCACGGTGTAAGTCCCGGGAGAAACGAAGTGCCCGCGGTCCTCCACGCTCCGCGGGAGTAGGTCGTCTTCGAACGCCTCCCACGGCTCCAGTTCAGCTACCGGGCTCAGCGGGTGCCGAAGATCCCAGTTCACGCGATGCAGGCCCTCTTCCGAAGGAACCAGGTACTCCCGGACCACCTCGCCGTTCTCCCTGGCGATTCTGAGGTGGGCGTCCCCCACTCCCGGCCTGAGCCGGTAGGTGATGATGGCGCCGTCCGCGGGATTCTGCCCCGCGAACTCGGCCTGACCCCGGTAGGAAGTATCTTTCCAGTAGGTGAAGATGGTCGCGGGTCGGATGGAAAAGAGGTGGGCGTTTGCCGCGGCGCCTTCAGAGGCCCACTCCGCCAGGGGACGGGTATCGTCCACGATCCAGATGCTCTGACCGTGGGTGCCGATGACCAGGTCTTTCTCCCTGGGGTGAATCACCAGGTCGTCGACGTGGGTGGTGGGAAGGCCCGGCCACTTGGCCCAGCTGGCACCGGCGTCCACGCTCACGAAAAGGTGGTGCTCCGTTCCGACAAAGAGAACCGCCGGGTTGTCCGGATGCTCGATCACGTCGTTGATGGTGCCACTCGGGAGGCCATCCATGAGGGGCTCCCAGGTTCGGCCGAAGTCCTCGGTTTTGAAGAGGTAGGGGGATAGATCCCCGTCCCGGTGTCCGTCGAAAGCGGCGTATGCGGCTCCGGGGGACGTGGCCGAGGGAGTGATGCGGCTCACGTAGGTTCCGGGGGGAAGTTCCGGCACGTTGCCACTCACCTCGCCCCAGGTGATCCCGGCGTCCCGGGACACCTGGAGGTTTCCGTCGTCCATTCCCACCCAGAGGACGAAAGGATCAACGGGAGATTCTCCGATGGTCACCGCCTCTCCGAAGCTCCCCGTCCCGTCATTCCTGGAGATGGAGATGTCCGATCCAAGGACGCCCATGAGAGGTACGGTGTCCCTGTCGATCTGCTGGGACAGGTCCTCGGTTTGGACCCAGGTCTCCCCCCGGTCCGTGGAGATGAAGAGTCGATTTCCGCCGGCGAAGAGGGTGGAAGGATTGTGTTGGGAGATGATGATGGGGGACGTCCAATCGAATCTGTATTCTTCTTCGCCAACCGGCGCCTCGGGAGCGATGTCCAGCATATCTCCCGTCTTGGAGTTGAGCCTGAAATAGGTCCCGTCGTTGGAGGTTCCATAGGCGAAATCGGTGGTGGTGGGGTCGGGCTGCCAGTACATCCCGTCTCCATACCCTACCTGTTTCCAATCGTCATTCACGATTCCGATCCAGCGCCTCGTCCGGGACGGTCCAGCGAAGGAGTGGTTGTCCTGGAGGCCCCCGAAGACCCAGTAAGGGTCCTGCATGTCGACCCCGATGGCGTAGAACTGGGCGATGGGAAAGTTGTTGATCTTCCGGAAGGTGACGCCCTTGTCGTAGCTCTCATGGAGCCCGGCGTCGCCTCCGAGATAGAGGTGGTTCGGGTCGTTGGGATCGATCCAGAGGGCATGGTGGTCGGCGTGGACTCCCACATCGTACGTCGGCCGAACGGCGATCTCCTCGAAAGTCCTGCCTCCGTCCTCGCTCTTGTTCGAGGAAGTAGCCAAGGCGTAGACCGTGTTTTCGTTGCTCGGGTCGATGAAGATTTCGGAATAGTACATGGGACGAATGTTGAGCTCGTTCACACGCTCCCAGCTGGCTCCTCCGTCCTCGGTTCGGTATGTGCCCTGCTGGTCGGGGTCCGGGTGTTCGATGATGGCGTTCAGGACGGAGGGGTTCGACGCGGCGATGGCCAACCCGATCCTCCCCTTGTCTCCTTCCGGAATGCCGTTCGTCAACTCCTGCCAAGTGGCTCCTCCATTCGTTGTCTTGAAGATGCCGCTTCCGGGCCCCCCTCCGTTGAACCCCCAGGCCCGCCTAAGGCGCTGGTAGGCAGCCACATAAAGGACGTCCGGATTGAACGGGTCCATGACCATGTCCACCACGCCGGTATGACGATCCACGTAGAAGACCTTCACCCAGCTGTGGCCACCGTCGGTGCTCTTGAACACACCACGGACGGCGCTCGGTGCCCAGAGGTTTCCCAGGGCGGCGACATAGACCTCGTCCGGATCCGTCGGGTGCACCTCCACCTTCCCGATATGGCGGGTTTCGGATAGGCCCAGGTGCCGCCAACTCTCCCCCCCGTCGTCAGAGCGATAGACCCCATTGCCCCAGGAGGTGCTCTGCCGGTTGTTCTGCTCCCCGGTCCCGGCATAGACGATCTGGGGGTTCGACGGAGCGATGGCCACGTCGCCGAAGGTGCTGACGGCCATGGTGTCGAAGACGTTCCGCCAGGTGACCCCTCGATTGGTCGTTTTCCAAAGCCCACCGGAGGCGCTCGCCACAAAGATCGTGGACGGGTCTCGCGGCAGCGCTTCGATGTCATGGACCCGGCCTCCGGTGACCGCCGGCCCTATGACTCTCGGTTGAAGCGCCTGAAGGTCGGCCTCGGTGATGGGGGGAGGCGTTTGGGCTCCCAGGTTGGTGGTCCAAAAGAGGACGGCCAGGGCGTTGGTGGAGAGGAGGGCGGCCAGGAGGCTGACCCCGGAAAGACGGGTGCTGGCTCTCGTGAACATGGTCTTCATGATCCCGGTTTTTCGGCGATGGATCGGCGAGAATCCTGCGGGGTCCCGCTAAAGCCCTGATGCAGGACGGTTTATTGATGGAAAAATGGCTATTCTGCCTTGGTTCTACCAGAGGTGATCCAACGGAGGAATTCGGGAGAGCACGGCGGGCTTCAGAAGACGCCCTCCAAGGCGTCCCGGACCGCTCGCAGAACCTCCTCGTCCATGTCGTCGGCTCCCAGCATCCAGGTGAGATAGTCCGGAGAGGTAGCGGCTACCTTCGCCAGAGGGTCTCCCTTGTGTTTTCCCCGGTTGAAGACCAGCTCGCCGTCCCGCCTCTGGAACCAGCGGTCCATTTCCGTCTGGAACGGGCTTACCTCATCGCAGTAGCCATGGAGCCCGTCCAGGTCCTGGGGGACATGAGGGTATTTCTGGAGCTGGGCGCTCAGCACCGCAGCGGTAGTCCGGATGTCTCCCAGCGCCGTATGGGCTTCCTCGTGCTCACGGCCCAGGTAGAACCGGGCTGCGGCGGAAAGGTCCCTGGGCTCCTCACGGTGGAAGATCAGCTGGGCGTCGATTAGGCGGCGAGTTTGGACCGCGAAGGGTATCCCGGCTCTCTTGAACTCCGCGAGCAGGAGGGGGAGGTCGAACCTCCTGATGTTGAAGCCCGCCAGGTCACACGGATCCAACAACTCCGCCAGGGCCTTTGCCCTTGCCGAAAAAGGGGGCTCCTCGGCCACGTCCTCGTCGGTGATGCCGTGGACGGCCGTGGCTTCCGCCGGAATGGGCATCCCGGGGTTGAACCGGCGCACCCGTTCCATGACGTCGCCTTGAGGGGATACTCGGATGAGGGCCAACTCGATGATCCGGTCAGAGACCGTGCTCAGCCCTGTGGTCTCCAGGTCCATGAACGCCAAGGGGCGATCCAGCTCGAACGGGAGGATCATTTTCCGCTCTCCCAGGAGGTCTTTGTTCCGAAGGTGCCTCTTCGGGGCGGAGGAGACGGGTAGTGGCTGCCACCGCCCAGAAAAAAACAAGTTGAAAGAGCACGGTTCGGATACCATGGTTAGGGGAATCTCCATCTGTACCCTCACACCGGAACGAACGATCCAAGAGGGGCTGGCATGGCCGAGTCAATGAAGGCAGTGGTGATCACCGAGTTCGGAGGTCCGGAGGTCCTGCGGGTTCAGACCGTGGAACGGCCGAGACCGGGGTCCAAGGAGATCCTGGTTCGGGTCAGCTCATCCGGGTTGAACAGGGCTGACCTCATTCAGCGAATGGGAAACTATCCCGCCCCCCCGGAGTCGCCGCAGGACATTCCGGGTCTGGAGTACTCCGGGGTGGTGGAAGAGGTAGGCCCCAACGTCACGCTCTGGAAAGTGGGCGACCGGGTCATGGGGATCCTCGGAGGGGGAGGGTACGCGGAGTTCGTGGTGGTTCACGAACGGACCGCCGTGAAGATCCCGGCCGGGGTCGAGACCGTAGAGGCGGGTGCCATTCCCGAGGTATTCATGACCGCGTTCGATGCTCTCTTCCGCCAGATGAATCTCTCCGAAGGGGAGTCGGTCCTGATTCACGCCGTCGGAAGTGGCGTGGGTACGGCGGCAGTTCAGCTGACCCAGTCGGCCGGAGTACGGGCCATCGGGACCTCAAGGACCCCGCAGAAGGTCGACCGTGCTTTGGAGCTGGGTTTGGACGTGGGAATCCTGGGCGACGACAATTGGCCGGAACGGGTTTTGGAAGCGAGCGGCGGCGAGGGCGTGGACGTCATCTTGGATCTGGTAGGAGGAGCGTATCTCGAGGGGAACCTCAAGGTCATGGCCAGCGAAGGCCGGCACGTAGTGGTGGGGGTGCCATCGGGCGCCCGAGGCCAAATCGACCTTCGGCTCCTCATGAAAAAAAGGGCTCTCATCAAAGGGACCGTTCTCCGGGCCCGGCCGCTGGAGGAGAAGATCAGCCTGGCCCGTGAGTTCGAGCATCGGGTGTGTCCTCTATTCGCGGCGAGAAAAGTCAGGCCCGTCGTGGATAGCACCTACCGGCCCGAGGCGGTTTCGGAAGCTCACACGGCCATGGCGGAGAACCGGAATTTCGGGAAGCTCCTTCTGACTTGGGAGTAGAGTAGCCGCCCCTTGTATAGGCTCCGGTCCCGGCGCACCTTCCCGAGTCGATTCTGATCGAACCCTCCAAGGAGGCAACCGTGCGCCGCATATTTGTTCTTTCCGGCCTTGCTCTGCTCATGGCTTTTTCCCTTTTCGGATCTGGGGATCTTCAAGCACAAGAAGCCGCCGTTTCCGCTCAGCAGGGCCCAGTCCCCCCTCAGATCGATCCCCGGATCTATGACATCATCTCCGCGGCCTCTCCGGAGAGGGTCGAGGCTGATGTCCGGGCGTTGGCCGGGTTCGGAACTCGGAACACGTTCTCAGATACCCTCTCGGCCACCCGCGGGATCGGGGCCGCCCGCCGATGGATCAAGCAAGAGTTCGACGAGATCTCGGCTGACTGCGGCGGTTGCCTGGAGGTGTTCTTTCATGAGAGCGTCGTGCCCGCTTCTCGTCGCGTGCCCAACGAGACGGGCATCGTGAACGTGGTGGCCATCCAGAGGGGTACGGTCTATCCGAATCGCTACGTCCTCATGGCGGGGGACATCGACTCCCGGGCGTCCGGGGGAAACGACGCCGAGACCGACGCTCCCGGTGCGAATGACAATGCCACCGGCATGGCCGGGGCCATGGAGGCCGCACGACTTCTGACGAAATATTCGTTCCCCACGAGCATCATCTATGTGGGCCTGTCCGGGGAGGAGCAGGGACTGCTCGGCGGAAGGGCCTTGGCCGAAACGGCCCTCGAGGAGGGGTGGGAGATTACGGCTGTTCTGAACAACGACATGATCGGGAATACCGTAGGGGACGACGGGATCAAGGACAACACCACCTTCAGGGTGTTCTCCCAGCCTGTTCCGGCCACCGACGAGTTGGCGGATCATCAGCGCCGGCGGACCCGGGGCGGTGAAGTGGACGGCCCGTCCCGTCAGATCGCCCGGTACGTGGACCGCATCGCCGATCTCTATTTTCCGAATCTTGACGCAAAGATGATCTATCGCCTGGATCGGTTTGGCAGAGGCGGGCACCACCGGCCGTTCAACGATGCGGGATTCCCCGGGGTGCGGATCATGGAAACCCACGAGAGCTACATCCGGCAGCACCAGGACATCCGTGTGGAAGACGGGATCGAGTACGGCGATGTGGTGGAGTGGGTGGACTTCGACTACACGGCAAAGATGACCGCCCTGAATGCGGCCGTTTTGGCTTCCATGGCTTGGGGGCCACCTGCTCCCACGAATGTTCGGATCGGCGGCTCGAATCGCCCCTCGGCGGTTCTGTCCTGGGATCTGGCCGACCACCCCAACCTCGCCGGCTACAAAGTCTATTGGAGGGACACGACGGCTCCCCAATGGGAGCATTACCGGTGGGCCGGGATGGTCGACACCCATACGATGGAAAACGTGATCATCGACAACTACCTCTTCGGTGTTGCCGCGGTGTCTAAAGACGGGAACGAGAGTGTCGTGGTGTTCCCGGGTAACTGAGGAGCCAAAGCATGGCTGAATCGAAGGGCCGGGCCGGAACGGAGCGCCGGGCCGGAACGGAGCGCCTGGCCGACACGGAGCACTCGGGCGGCGAGAAGCACTCGGGCGGCGAGAGGCACTCGGGCGGCGAGAAGCACTCGGGCGGCGAGAGGCACTCGGGCGGCGAGAGGCACTCGGGCGGCGAGAGGCACTCGGCACCAACAAGAAGAGAATTCATCCGGGCCTCCCTTGTCGCAGGGGGCGGACTCTATTTCGGACTGGCTGGCTGTGGCCCCGACGGGGAGCGGGTTCCACCGGATCCCCTCAGGATTCTCATTCTGGGAGGAACGGGGTTCATCGGACCACATCAGGTTGAGTACGCCATGGGTCGGGGGCATACGGTCACGTTGTTCAACCGTGGCATGACCAACCCTCATCTCTTTCCGGAAGTCGAGAAACTCGTGGGTGACCGGAACGACGACCTGGAGGCCCTCAAAGGCCGCGAGTGGGACGTGGTGTTCGACAATGCCGCGATGGAACCCGAGTGGGTGAGGCTATCCACGGAGGTCCTGAGGGAGGCGGTAGAGCAGTATCTGTTCATCTCCACGCTGTCGGTATTCGCCGATGACGGGGTCGTGGATCAGACCGAGACCGGTGTGCTGGCTGAGTATGACGAAGAGGCCGACGAAGTGGTGACCGGCTCAGCATACGGTGGGAAGAAGGTGCTGTGCGAACGGGTCGCCGAAGAGGCTTTCCCTGGTCGGACTACCGTGCTTCGCCCCAGCATCATCACCGGTCCCGGCGATCCCACCCTGAGGTTTCCCTACTGGCCGATTCGCGTAAACAGGGGGGGAGAAGTACTGGTGCCGGGAGAGTACGCCGATCCTATCCAGATCATCGACGCACGGGACCTGGCGGAATTCGCCGTCGGTCTGAGTGAGCGGTCGGTGCACGGGATCTTCAACGCCTCCGGACCAGGGTATCCCATGGGTCGGATGCTCGATGACGTCAGAGTCGGACTCGGCGCTGATGCCACTTTCACCTGGGTGCCGGAGGACTTCCTCACCGAGCAGGAGGTGTTGAGGCAGATCAATGGCCTCTACAGCAACGCGGTCCGGGTTCCCGGCCTTGAGGGGTACAACCAGTACAACGTGGACAAAGCCCTTTCGGCAGGACTGACTTTGAGGAACATGGGTGAGACGGCTCGGGACATCGTGGCCTGGTACTCGGCGGCTTCGGAGGAGGAGCGTCCCCGGGGCCGAGTCCTTCCTGCGGAGCGGGAAGCCGAGGTCTTGGCCGCTTGGCACGCCCAAGGCTGAGGTAGGCAACAGATGGTATCACCGAAGCTGAGGATCAGGGGCGTCCGGTCAGGGGCCTCTCTCGCGGACTCATGAACACCGGTTGTCTTTTTTCCTTCATCCGGATCGTCCAGCCTCCTTCGTGAACCAGCCGATGGTGAAAGCGGCAGAGAAGCAAGGTATTGGCCAGGGACGTCTCGCCTCCATCCGCCCAGTGCACCACGTGATGACCCTCGGTGAACCGTGAGTCACATCCCGGGAAGCGGCACCCCCTGTCTCTCACTTCCAGCGCCCGTCTCAGAGCCGGCGGAATGATCCGGGTCCTTCGGCCCACATTCAGATTTGCCCCGTCGGAGGAGTGAGTGACCTTCACCAGCGCGCAGTCGCAGGCCAGGCGCTGGGACGTTTCAGCTGAAACGCGGGTGCCGTCTTCAAGCTCCGACTTCCCGCCCTTCCCCCCAGCCTCCAGGGTTTCCGTTTCCACGTGGAGCATGACCTGATAACGCCCGGCTCGGCTCCCACCTCTGAAGGGTCGAGCCTTCTTCGCCAAATCCGAAGCCCGAGCGCCGGAACCGTCATCCTCCTCTCCGGCCCGATTCCCGCTTTCCTCTCCAGCCCGGTTTCCGGCCTGGTTTCCGGCCCGGTTTCCGGCCCGGTTTCCGGCCCGGTTTCCAGCCCGGTTTCCGGCCCGGTTTCCGGCCCGGTTTCCAGCCCGGTCCCCGGCCCGGTCTTCTTCCCCCTCGCCGGTCTGGTCCCCAGTCCCGGCTCCGATCTCGTCCCTGTCTGAGATACGGCTGCCATCCCCGGTCTCTGGTCCATCGTTCGCAGGGCCGTGTCCGAACCCTGCCGCTAGGGCCTGCTCAGCCAGGAGGCCCAGGGCGTCGGCCCGCCGTCGGGCCGCCTGGGCTCGAGCTTCCTCTTCCGACACCGTGCCCTGACTCCCCTCCTCCTGATACAGAGCGTCGCTGGCCGCTTCTATGGCCCGCATCAGGAGGGCTCCCACTTCGGCCGGTAGCCGGCCTCTCACCACGTACATCCCCTCGTAGTCGGGGAAGATCGAGAGCTTCCGGCTTGCATAGCGCTCCCGTCCCAACTCGGCCTCATCGGCCCGATTCCCCTGGGGATAGGCCCGGACCACCCGTTCCAGCTCGGCCGTGCTACGGCTCTGGGCGATCTTCAGCAGCTCAACTTCGTTCTCTGGCGTGGCCCTTCGGGTCAGGGCTCGAACCTTGGAGAACGACAGATCGCCCCGGCTCATGGAAGCACTGACCTCGGGTAGCCCCACCAGGGCCCGGGCCGTACGAACCTTCTCACGGGCGGTGCCGAGATCGATGCCCGTTCTATAGGAGAGCCAGTGGGCGCAGGAGCGATGGCCGCCCAGTTCCCAGCCCCGACGCCGATCGAACTCCGCGATAAGGGTCAGGAGCCGGTGTGTGGCGGCGTGAATCCGTGCCGCCAGTGTGGTGATGCGCTTCTCCAACACCTCCAGGGCCTCGATGTCGTTGGGGGCGATTTCTTTCCGGTCTCCGATGGCGGTTCTCCGGCCTTCGACGGCGGCTGGCCGGTCTCCGACGGCGGCTCTCCGGCCCTCGACGGCGGCCCGTCGGCTTCCGACTGCCCGGGGTGAAGGGGCGATTGCTGGACTGATCATAGTGGGGACCTCCTACCCGAATACCGAATAAAACCCGAAACTCTCACCTACAAGATAACACCGATTTTTCGGGCCCTTGGAAGGGGTCGCGGACGAATGAGGAGAGGTTGAGAGGGTTCGGTTATCGGCCTTCCCAGCCCGTCGATCTCAGCCGGCGCGGTAGGGCCTTTCAGGGCCAAGCGCGGAGGCCATCCCGGACTCCGTCGGACTCGCCGCCTCCAAACCCGTCAAGTCTGGCGTGGGCGTTCGCATGATCGGTTGGGACTGGGCTCAGACGGAGGACTGGGGATGTTCGAAAGGGGAGATTGAGGGAACGGTATGGGGCGACCTGGGCCCGGAAACGGCGCGACCCACTGCCTGGGACTGGGCTCCCAGGGGCCGAAAAAGCTTCAGCTGGGCCGAGCGAAAAAAAGCTGGGCGAAAGAGATTTCAGCTGAGCCGAGCGACCGAAAGGCCGGGGAGAAAACGTTTCAGCTGAAACGCGAGACCGCCGGAGGCGAAACGCGAGACCGCCGGAGGCGAAACGCGAGACCTCAGAGCGAAGCGCAGACGAAACGTCTCCCGCAACAGTGGGCCCCGGGCACCGCCCACTTCCGGTCCGAAACGAATGCCGGGGATTCCGGAGCCTAGTGCTGAACCTCCATCTGAATCTCAGGCTCCTCATTCATGTCGGGTCCGTGGCGCATGTGGCGTTCACCCACCACGCCCGTTCGAACTCCGATGGACCACATGGTCGCCAGGAAGACGCCCGCCGCCAACAGCCGACGTAAGCGCATGTCCCGCATGACCACCCTCCGCAGCCCCAAGGCGACGGCCGTGAGGGCTGGTGCGGTTCCCAAGCCGAAAGCGGTCATGGCGAGGGCTCCGACGAAGAGATCTCCCGAAGCCACCGAGACGGCCAAGGTGGCGTATACCAGACCGCACGGGAGCAGGCCGGTGGCCATCCCGAACCCGAATCGGGCAGCCATGTTGGTCCGGTTCGCCAGGCTGGTGGCCAGATGCTTCAAGCCGGGGATCGACACGTGGGGTTCGGGCACCAACCCTGCCAAGCTTGCTGCGAACCAGGTTATGAGAACCCCTCCCACCACGGCTCCCACCCATCCGGGTCCGGGTATCATGGCCCCGAAGGCCCCGGCAACGGCTCCCATGATGGAATAGGTGGCGATCCGGCCCAGATGCCAAAAGAGCGTGTCCCCGGCTCTGCCTCCGCAAGCGACAGCAAACGGACCGCACATTCCAATGCAGTGGAGGCTCCCTACGAGGCCGGCCACAAAGGCGCTTCCGATAAACCCAAACATGGCTAGAGAGTGGCCAGCGGACTGCTGTCGGGCAAGACTGCGTCCCGGCGAAGGCCCGGTCATGGGAACCCGGGCCTGGCCGTGGTTTCAGTCTTGGCCCCGGTCTCCCCCTACTTCTCTATGGGTGCCCCGACCAGATTCCCCCATTCCGTCCATGATCCGTCGTAGTTCCGGACCCCGGGAATGCCCAGCAGGTAGGTCAGGACGAACCACGTGTGGCTGGATCGTTCGCCGATCCTGCAGTAGGCGATGACGTCCTCCCCGTCCCGAATCCCTACCTCGTCCAGGTAGATGGCTTGAAGGTCTCCGATCCCTTTGAAGGTCCCGTCTTCGTTGGTGGCCCGTTTCCAGGGCACGTTGGCTGCGCCAGGGATATGCCCTCCACGAAGTGCCCCCTCCTGGGGGTAGTCCGGCATATGCAGAAGGGCGCCGCTGAACTCCTCTGGGGAGCGCACGTCGACCATCTTTCCGCGCTTTTCCACGTGGGACATGACCTCATGCCGAAAAGCCCGGATCGGAGCGTCGTCCCTACGCGGAATCGGGTACTCAGTCGAAGTACGGGCCGGCACCTCTAGAGAGAACGGACGTCCCTCGGCGAGCCACTTCTGGCGGCCGCCGTCCATCAGACGGGTGTTGGTGTGACCGAACAGGTGGAAGACCCAAAGGGCGTAGGCGGCCCACCAGTTGAAGTTGTCGCCGTAGAATACCACGGTGTCCTCGGGGCGGATGCCCTTTTCCGAGAGTAGGCGGGCGAAGGCCTCCGGCTCGAGGTAATCCCTGATCAGCGGATCGTTCAGGTCGGTGTGCCAATCGATCTTGACCGCCCCGGGGATGTGGCCGGTTTCGTAGAGCAGCACGTCCTCATCCGATTCCACGATTACGATGGACGAATCATCGAGGTGCTCCGCCACCCATTCGGTGGAGACCAGCTTTTCGGGGTGTGCGTACGCCTTGAATTTCTCGCGGGGATCGAGATGAGTAGACACAGCGATTCTCTCTTTCTTCGGTTCACACGGGACCTCTTCTACGCCAGCCATGTGGGACGGCGGAATCCGATGAAACACGGACAGGCTCGGATAGTTTCATTCGGCCCCCCCCCGAACCTCCGGCCATGTCCCGAGTACTCAGGGGGGACCTCTTACGCCGCCATTCCAGGAACCGAGATGTCTCTTCCAGAAAAGCTTCAGAGAGTCGTCGATCGATTCGCGTCTGCCCCCAGGGAGCTCAAGGGGCAGGCCCTGCTCCAGTACGCCAGGAAGGTTCCCGACCTCCCGCCCCGGTACGCCGACGATCCGAACCTCCTGGCCCGAGTCCACGAGTGCCAATCCCCCTTCTTCCTTGCCACAGAGGTCGATGACGGCGGCAGCGTGCACCTCTTCTTCGACTGCCCGCCCGAGACCCCGACGGTCCGGGGGTTCGCAGGAATTATCCGGCAGGGCCTGGAGGGAGAGCATTACTCCACCGTCCTCGAGGTGCCCACCACGTTCTATTCTTCCATGGGTTTGGAGGAGGTGGTATCCCCCATGCGCCTCAGGGGCATGCGGGCCATCATGGCTGCAATCCGCCGGGGAATCCGAAACCAGATCAATGGGGAGACGGAAGCAGGTTGAGGCAGAGCGTGGGCCCTGAGCCTGGACTCGGAGTTTCAGCTTGCACCTGAGCCCCGAGTTTCGCTCCGATGTGAACCTTGCGCCGAGACGAAACTCTGCCTTCCTGAGCCGGGCTTTCCTCCCTCCAAACGCCACTCGGGGATTTCCCTCCAACCCTCGCTGAATCCCTTGAAGGTCCGTAGGTTTTCGGGCAGCAATTTTCAGACGGAACAACAACCAGCACCTTCAAAACCCGGTAACGTCATGTCACAGGTCGGAACAGCGGCTGTGCCCACGCCGAACTACGACGACGACATCGTCCGAAAGTTCTTCGGCGCGACGGTTCTCTGGGGCGCGGTGGGAATGCTGGTGGGCGTCATCATCGCCCTCCAGATCGCTTGGTGGCCAGCGAACCTCGGGCTGCCTTGGACCACCTTCGGGCGCCTTCGTCCCCTTCACACCAACGCCGTCATCTTCGCCTTCGGGGGCAACATTTGCTTTACGGGGATCTACTACTCCATGCAGAGGTTGCTGAAGGTCCGGATGTTCTCGGACCTGCTCTCCAAGCTCCACTTCTGGGGTTGGCAGGCCATCATCGTGGCGGCGGCCGTCACGCTCCCGCTGGGTATGACCCAGTCCAAGGAGTATGCGGAGTTGATCTGGCCCATCGACATCGCCATCACGGTGGTGTGGGTCATCTTCGCCATCAACTTCTTCGGGACCATCGCCATCCGGAAGGTGAAGCACATCTACGTGGCGATCTGGTTCTACATGTCTTTTGTCATCACCATCGCCGTTCTGCACATCGTGAACAGTCTGGCGATTCCAGCTACCCTGTTTCGGTCCTATCCCATCTTCGCCGGGCTGACGGACGGACTTGTCCAGTGGTGGTACGGGCATAACGCGGTGGGGTTCTTCCTGACCACCCCCTTCCTGGGCCTCATGTACTATTTCCTGCCCAGAGCCGCGGAACGACCGGTCTATAGCTACCGCCTCTCCATCGTTCACTTCTGGGGCTTGGTCTTCCTGTATATCTGGGCCGGACCCCACCACCTCCTCTACTCGGCTCTTCCAGACTGGGCTCAGACTCTGGGGATGGTCTTCAGCATCATGCTCCTGGCTCCGTCATGGGGCGGCATGTTGAATGGACTCCTGACACTACGGGGGGCGTGGGATCGTCTGCGGACGGACCCGATTCTGAAGTTTATGGTGGTGGCGGTGTCCTTCTACGGGATGAGTACCTTCGAGGGGCCCATGATGTCCATCCGGGCGGTGAACGGGTTGGCGCACTTCACCAACTGGGTCATCGGGCACGTCCATAGCGGCGCGTTGGGCTGGGTGGGGATGATGTCGTTCGGGACCCTCTACTGGTTGGTTCCGAAGCTATGGAACAGGGAGCTGGCCTATCC
This sequence comes from Gemmatimonadota bacterium, assembly GCA_013043565.1. Lineage (GTDB taxonomy): Bacteria > Gemmatimonadota > Gemmatimonadetes > Longimicrobiales > Gaopeijiaceae > JABDNZ01. Next base: position 13,901 of record JABDNZ010000230.1, read on the forward strand.
CAAGATGGCTACACAGCACTTCTGGCTGGCCACCATCGGTATCGTCCTCTACACGCTGAGCATGTGGGTGGCGGGCCTCATGGAAGGGCTCCAATGGCGTGCCGTGAACGACGCCGGCCAGCTGGTGAACCCGATGTTCCTGGACATCGTTGCCCGTCTCATGCCGTACTATTGGATCCGGCTCCTGGGTGGGGTCCTCTATCTGGTCGGCATGGTTTTGTTCCTCTTCAACCTCCTGAAAACCATCAAAGGATCTGGGGCGGCAGTCTCTGCAAAGACGCCTACTCCGGCTCCTGCGGTGTAGGGGAGGCCAACCATGACCAACAACCAACAAGATCAAGGCTCGGATAAGGGCTACGGGCAGTTTCACCGGCGAGTCCTTGAAGCCAAAGGTGGTGTGTTCGCGGTGGCCACCACCATCGCCATCCTCATCGGTGGGATCGTCGAGATCATTCCGATGTACACGGCCGGGGCGGGGCCCGAGACGGGGGACTGGGTCACGCCCTATACCCCTCTGGAGGTGGCTGGGAGGGACATCTACATCCGGGAGGGCTGTTATCTCTGTCACTCCCAGTGGGTACGTCCTATGCGGGCCGAGGTTCTCCGCTACGGGGAATGGAGCCGCGCGCCGGAGTACCAGTTCGACCGGCCGTTCCTCCTGGGCTCGCGCCGGATGGGACCGGACCTCCATAGGCTGAGTCAGAAGTATCCCGACGCGTGGCATTACGAGCATATGCGGGATCCCCGGAGCACCTCTCCGGGCAGTGTCATGCCCCCGTATGCTTGGCTCCACGAGGCCACCATCGATGCCGAGGACGTTCAGGCGTCGGTGCGAGCCCTGAAGAAGGCCGGGGTCCCGTACACAGACGCCGATGTGGACGGTGTGGCAGCCAGTCTTCAAGCACAGGGGCAGGGCATCGTGACCAGCTTGGCCACCGCGAACCTGGAGACGACGGCGGACACGGAGATCGTCGCTCTCATGGCCTACCTCCAGCGATTGGGAAGGGAGGGTAAGGCATACCTCTCCGATCAGGGGGGTAATGAGTGAATCCGGTCCTGGAGTTGGCAGCGGAGAGCATCAGCCTCGGTTGGCTCATGGGAATCATGACTGTGTTCTTTCTTGTCAGCTTCCTGGGTTGGATTTGGTGGGCCTATACACCTAGGCACAAAGCAATGATGGAAGAAGCGGCCCTATTGCCGTTCACGGATGGAGACGAGACGTGAGCAAGGACACCAATCGTTTGATGGGCCACGCCGATGAGGCGGATGGCATCGAAGAATATGACAACCCCCTCCCCGACTGGTGGCTGGGGCTCTTCTGGATCTGCGTTCTCTGGGCCATTGGCTACACGGTCCACTACCACTTCATCGGGGACAGATCCCAGGAAGGCGAGTTTCAGGCGGAGATGGCCGCCGCCGCCGTCCGGTGGCCGGTGCAGGATGCCGCAGACGTGGCGTTCGCCATGACGCCCGAGGCCATCGCTGGAGGCGAGACCGTGTACGCCACCTACTGCTTCGTCTGCCATGGTCAGAACCTGGAAGGAGGGATCGGCCAGTCCTTCCTGGACGACGTATGGGTCCACGGTTCGAGTCCGGAGGAAGTGATCCATACCATTACCGATGGGGTACCGGAGAAGGGGATGGCGCCCTGGGGCTCCATCCTCAGTGCTGAACAAATCAACCACGCGGCCGCTTATGTGCTGGCCAAGAACGCCGAGGCGCTAGGGATACCTCTGGACCAGATCACCCAAGGTTCAGGGGGGGAAGAAGGCTCCGAAGGGGACCACGAAGAGGGTTCCGAGGAAGGCCATGGAGAAGAGGGTGGGGGCGAGCACGGGGGTTAGACCGTGGGTGCTCCGGCAGGTAGTTAGCCTCAGGCGAGAAAGATAGACCGACATATGCTGGGGTTCTCCGGAACCAGGGAGTGGGTATACCCCCAGTCCATCAAGGGTAAGTTCACTACCCTCAGGCGCTGGACCTTTTTGGCCCTCCACCTGATCCTCTTCGTCACACCCTGGATCGTGGTGGGGGGGCAGCCTGTCCTCCTCATCGACATCCCTGCACGTCAGGTTTTCCTTCTCGGCTCCATTTTCACGGCCTCCGACAGCTTCTTCCTCCTGCTGATCCTCCTCTTCGCCGCATTCGCCCTCTTCTTCTTCACGTCACTTTGGGGTCGACTCTGGTGCGGCTACGCGTGTCCCCAGACCGTGTTCCTGGAGACCTGGATCCGCCCCCTGGAGATATGGATCGAAGGCGACCGGGTGCAGAGGAGGAGGCGCGATCAACAGTCGTGGAGTTTTGATCGGGTTTGGAGAAAAGTAGCCAAGTGGGCGGCGTTCCTGGTGGTTTCTCTTCTCCTGGCCACAGCCATAGTGAGCTTCTTCGTCCCAGCCCGGGAGTTGTGGACGGGCTCTGCGGGAGGCGTGGCCTATTCCTTCGTACTCATCTTTACGGCCCTTTGGTACCTGGACTTCACCTGGTTCAGGGAACAGTTCTGCAACTTTCTTTGCCCCTACGCACGCTTTCAGAGCGCTCTCACCGACGACGAGACCCTTCTGATCGGGTATGACCCGGCCCGAGGGGAACCGAGAGGGGGAAAAGGCGCTGCCGCCGACGGGCGTTGTATCGCCTGCAACAAGTGCGTCGTTGTTTGCCCTCAGGGGATCGATATCCGGAACGGCTTCCAGCTCGAGTGCATCCAATGCGCCCGGTGCGTCGATGCGTGCGTGTCCGTCATGGACAAGCTTGGTCACAGGACCTTGGTGGAATACACCTCGATGGCGGAGCAGGCCGGGAAGAACGTGAGGCGGTTCCGCCCACGAACGGTGGTGTATGGGGGTCTCCTTGTGGCCCTGGCTGCTTTCGGTTTTACCCTGGCTTCCCAAAGGCTGCCTTTCGAGGCGACAGTGAACAGGGTGCCCGGGTCTCTCTTCACGGTCGATCCGGACGGGTTCATCCGAAACACCTATCTGGTTCAGATCACCAACAACAAGCCAGGTGAAACCCCGGTCGATTTCGAGGTGATCGTGGAGGGTATACCCGGGGCCGAAGTGATCGCCCAGGATGTGCAGCTAGCCTCGACGGAAACCCGGACCCTTCCCCTCATCGTCCGGGTGTCCCAGGATCAGGGGCTTGGCCGAACCACTCCGATGCAGGTTCGGGTCGTGACCCCCGACGGGGAAATCGGCATCTCGACCACCTTCAAGACGGGAGCGGACGTTGACTCCGGAACCGACTAGAGCCGAGCCAGAAGCTTCGGAGGAAGCCGGCCGGGTCCGGTTCCGTCTCTGGCCGGTAATCATCACACTGGGCCTGGTTCTCGTCGTTGTGGTGAACGCCGTCTTCATCTACATCGCCGTTTCGGGGGCTGACGACGTTGTGCCCTCCTACCGAACCGAAGAGCGGTAACGCCCCGTCGGGCGGGGACCAGAGAGGCGGCCCGGGAGACGGGATCGCCCGTGCAGACCTGCAAGCCTCCGACGCGGACCGAGTCTCACGCTGTCCCCATTGCGGTACCCCGGTGGAGGGGCATGAGGACGTGTATTGCTGCTCCGGCTGTGAGATGGCGGCTGCCATCATCCGTGGCGCCGGCCTGGAGGCCTACTACCAGGAGCGGGAAGCCTTCCCGCCCCGTCCCGAAGGAATCGTGGGAGACTGGGATGCCATTCCGGTTACGACGGGACCGGATGGGCTTTGTGAGATCGGACTTCAGGTCGACGGCCTCCGTTGTGCTTCTTGTGTCTGGGTGACGGAGAACGTTCTCCAGCGAACGGACGGAGTGGCCGAAGCCACGCTGAGCTACGCCACCGGTAGGGCTCGGGTCCGGTGGGATCCCGGGGCCGTGAAGCTGGGGGAGGTGGTGGGCCGTATCAGCACCCTCGGGTACCGGCCCAGGATTCTGGGTGAGGAGGGGGAGCCGGATCGGGGCCTGTTGATCCGGTTGGGCGTAGCGGCGTTCGCCGCCATGAACATCATGATGCTGTCGGCGGCCCTCTACACCGGGTGGCTGGGCGGGATGGATCCCCGGTATGTGGCTCTCTTTCAGTGGATCAGTCTTGCGCTGGCCGCCCCCGTCGCCCTGTGGTGCGCGGAGCCCTTCTTCATCGGCGCCGTCAGTGGCCTCCGTCACAAAGTCCTCCACATGGATCTTCCCATCGCCCTGGGGGTGGCGGTCCTCTTCGGCCACGCCCTGGTGGTCACGGTGAAGGGCGGCGACACCTACCTGGACTCCATGGGGATGCTGGTGACCCTTCTCCTGGCAGGCCGCGTCCTGGAGTCCCAAGGGCGGCGCCGGGCCTCCGAAGCCGCCACCGCTCTGGCTGCCACCGCGCCGGCCACGGCCCGCAGGAGGGTGGGCGACTCGGTGGAGGTGGTGCCTTCGGAGGAGCTGGAGGTAGGCGACCTCATGGACGTGGCGGCCGGGGAAGAGCTGGCGGCGGACGGGGTCGTGGACGGGGGCCATGGGAACGTTCGTATGGCCCTCATCAGCGGCGAGTCGGAGCCGGTGGAGGTCCAGGAAGGGAGTCGGGTGGTTGCGGGGTCGGTCCTGGTGGACGGATTCCTGACGGTGAGAGTCAGCGCCGTTGGCCGGGAGACCGTGCTTCAACAGATGGCCGACCAACTCAGGCTCTCGGCGGATCGTGGAGTGAAACCCGCTCTTTCCGATCGGATCGCACCCTGGTTTACGGGGATCACACTCCTGGTGGCGGCCCTGACCTTCACGGGCTGGTTCTTTCTGGCTGGTTTGGAGAAAGCCTTGTTGACGGCGGTGGCCGTGCTGGTCGTGGCGTGTCCCTGTGCCCTGGCTCTCGCCCGGCCGTTGGCTGCCGCTGCTGGCCTCGGGGCCGCGGCCCGGCGAGGGCTCCTTTTCCGGAGTGGCGACTCCCTTCTGGAAATGAAGGACGTGAGCCTCGTCGCCCTGGATAAGACGGGGACGGTGACGGCCGGAGACCTGGAGGTCGTGGAGGCCTCCGGCGAGGCCCTGCGCATCGCCAGCGGCTTGGAGCGTTTCAGCGCCCATCCCATCGGGCGGGCTATCACCCGGGCCGCCGTTGAGCGTGGAATCCCCCTGCCGGTGGCGGAGGAGGTCCAGGAGGAAGCGGGTTTCGGCATCAGGGGAACGGTGGACGGTCAGGAGTGTGA
>JABDNZ010000241.1 GCA_013043565.1 Gemmatimonadota bacterium
GTATACGGTGAGGGAAAGACGGTGGAAGAGATCCTGGAGATCGGGGGCCGCCTTTCCGCCCCCGGAGTGCCGGTCCTCCTCACTCGGCTCAGCCCAGAAAAGCTGGACGCTCTAAGCAGTTCCTTTCCTGAAGCTCGCCTCAACCGCCGGGGTCGCACGTGCCTCATCCACCCACCTGAGGAACGGGGCGCCGACGAAGGAGTTCCGTTTGTCGCAGTTGTTTCCGGAGGGACCGCCGATCTCCCTGTTGCGGAGGAAGCTGTAGAGGTATGCGTGGCCATGGATGTCCCCGTCCATCGGATCTACGACGTGGGCGTCGCCGGCCTCCACAGGATCCTCTCGAAGGTGGAACAGCTCCGAAACGCTTCCGCGGTCGTGGTCGTCGCAGGGATGGAGGGTGCACTCCCCAGCGTGGTGGGCGGCCTTGTGGGCTCCCCGGTCTTCGCGGTTCCTACCTCGGTGGGATATGGGGCTAGCTTCCAGGGGTTGGCAGCACTTCTTGCCATGCTCAACTCCTGCGCCCCCGGGGTCACGGTATCCAACATCGACAACGGCTTTTCGGCGGCGATCGCGGCCGCACGGGTGGCAAAGGCTGTGGCCAAAGCCGGAAAGAAATGATGCGCACTCTGTATCTGGAAAGCTTCGCCGGGATCGCCGGCGACATGTTCACCGCGGCTTTTTTGGACGCGGGGTTGGTGGACCCCGAAGCGATCGAGGCCGTTCCCTCCCTGATCGGCGCTCCCGACGTCACCGTGGAGATCACCGACACCCAACGGGCGAATGCACGCTTCAAGAGCGTCCGGGTAGTGGGATCCGGCGCCTCGAGCTCAGTGGACCATCATCATGTCGGGGAAGACCATACCCATCACCATTTCCACTATCCGGCTTTGGTCCGACAGTTGGAGGAATCGGATCTCGATCCGGCGGCCGTCGAGTTCGCTCTGAGGGTGTATCGGTTCCTTGCCGAAGCCGAGGCGGATTCCCACGGGGTCCCGGTGGAAAAAGTAGCTTTCCACGAGGTCGGCGCTGTCGACTCCGTGGTTGACGTGGCCATGGCCGGCGTGTGCGTGGCAACGGTCGCCGCGGATCTGGTTCTGGCCTCCCCCGTGAAGCTGGGTCGCGGGACTATCGAGATTCAACACGGGACCTATCCGGTTCCGCCGCCTGCCTCGGCCCGCTTGGCCGTCGGGATGCCGGTTGATCCCGTTCCCGAAGCCATCTCACAGCTGAATATCGAGCTCTCCACCCCAACCGGTTTGGCGATCTTGAAGGCTCTCCAACCCCGGTTCGTTGATGCTTGGCCGACTGGAACGGTAGTGGCCCAGGGTTCCGGGGCCGGCACCAGGGACCTCGGCGGGTATCCGAACGTTTTCAGGGTGGCACTGATGGAAAAGCCGGAAGCGGCCATCGAGCTTCCCTATGAATCCGATACCGTCGTCGAGATCCGATGCAACCTGGACGATCAAACAGGTGAGCGAACGGCATGGATCATGGAAAAGGCGCTGGACCAGGGAGCTCTGGACGCGTGGGTCACCCAGGCAGTGGGAAAAAAGGGTAGGCCGGCGTTCTGCCTCACCCTGCTGGTGAAGCCCGACGAGTTGAAGCAAGCATGCGACTTCCTCCTTCGCCACACCTCCACCTTCGGCGTGCGCTACGCTCCCTGGCGTCGTTTTAAGCTCACTCGGGAAGAGGAGGTTCGTGAGACAAAAGCCGGCCCCGTGTCATATAAAGTCGGGCGCACGACCCACGGCGAGAAGATCAAGGAGAAGCCGGAGTTCGAGGACCTGAAGAGGATCTGGGAGGACGATCCGGACTTCCTCCCGTAGGGGCCCCGTCAGTTCCAGTCGGGAAACTCCCGGGCCCTACCCTCGGACCAGAGGAGCAGGGCCTGCCGTTGGGGCTCCGTCAACACAGCTTCCGGGTGCATCCTCAGGTAGTCCGAATGGGGCATCGAACCCTTCTCGACCTCATCCCAGATGTCTTTTCGGGCTTCGGCTCTGTCCTCGGCCGTCATGCTCTCCCACTCGGAGAAGTTCAGGTTGTTCCGACCGATCCGGACGTGTTGAGCGATCCACCATGAGACCGGAGCGACCCGGCTGTACCACGGCCACTGAGTCTCGTTGGAGTGGCAATCGTAACAAGCGCCCCTCAGGACCTCCATTACCTGATCGGGGGCGGAAATCTCGCCCGGAACCGGTGGATTGGATCGGTCCACCGGAACGAACTGGATCCCGACAAGGCCCAGAAAACCGAGCCAAAGAGTAGCTTTGAAGATCCTCCCCATCACCCGTCCATCTGCTGGTCGTCTTCCTGTCCGTCGGGCATGTTGAACCCTGCAGCGCCGGTCTTGAAGAAGGACGCATCCTGAGGGTACCCCGCCACCTTCTCCTCGACGGCCGCCATCTGAGCGCTGTTCATGGGTTGGAAATCCACCGCCGCTGAGATGTTCTCCTCCAGCTGGGCGACATTGTCACAACCGACGATGACCGTGCTGATGGGTTGGCTGAAGGTCCACGTGAGAGCCTCCCTCATGGACGTCAGGCCGCCCTCTTGGAAAATCCGGCCCCGGGCCGGAATCTTCATGGCGATGACTCCCATACCCTTTTCGTTGGCCAGCGGAAGCAGATTGTCCATGAAGGGCCTGTGGTACTTGTCGGCCGGGTTCAAGGCAAGGAGGATGGTATCAAAATCGAAGCGCTTCAGGCCCTCGACCAGGACGTCCGGATCGGCGTGGCCCGTGATCCCCACGTGCTTGACGATACCCTGTTCCTTGGCTTCCCTGAGCGCATGGATGGACCCATCGTCTCCAAATCTCCGATCCAGATCCTCCATGGACCGAACATTATGCATCTGCCAAAGGTCCAGTCGGTCGGTCTGAAGGGACTTCAGGCTTTCCTCAAGGAGTCCGAACGACCCGTCGCGGGTCCGATCATGGGTTTTGGTGGCGAGAAAGACCTCGTCCCGGCGGGTCGCCATGACCCGGCCGACGTATACCTGGCTGATGCCCCTTCCGTATGCCGCAGCCGTGTCGATGTAGTTGACGCCGAGATCGATGGCCCGGTTGATGATGGCATCCGATTCCGCGTCGGTGCCCTGCTGCTCGATGGTGGCCTGGCCGCCAAGGCTGAAGAGGCGGACGTTGTGCCCCGTCTTCCCCAGGGGGCGCTCAGGCATGGGTGGAGCGGAATTGTCCCCTTCCAGTTGGGAAGCACCCAGGTCCTGCGCCTTCCCACCCATGACAAACCCGGCCGTACCGGCCCCCGTCACCTTCATGAAATCGCGGCGTGAAAACTTGCTGTCGGACATATCCCACCCCCAGAAAAGACACGAAACTATTTATCGGAACGGGTAATTCACGAAGTCAATCTACAATGGACACGGGGTCCCGTTCCAGCCTGATCGGGCGCACTCCATCAAAAATGGACGGCAACGACCAGGAATCAGCCCTCCCCGCCATCCTCGATCATGGCCCGTTCGATCCGATCCAGCAGCGGGAATTCCTCGTTCAGGTAGTCATCACCTCTGGCGATGGCCATGGCCGGGTACACTCCTTCGCCCCCTCGGGTCGGGCTCTCTCCATACTCCGAATAGAGGGCACCCACCACGTCCATGCCCTCGATCACCTCTCCAAAGGGTGAGAACCCCTGGCCATCCAGGCTTCGGTTTTCATCCGTGTTGATAAATACCTGGACGGTCCTCGTGTTGGGTTCGTTTTTGGAAAAGCTGACGCGGCCGCGGGTGTTCGGCTTCCTCACCGGTTCGTCATCCATCGTGGCCTGTCGCCAAAAGGCGTTTACCCAAGGCTCTCCGTGAATGCCGAATTCCGCCATGAACCCATCGATCACACGGTGAAAGGTGACTCCGTCATAGTATCCGCCACTCACCAGGTTGAAGAAGCGATCGGCCGCCAATGGCGCCCACTCCTTGGTCACCTGAATCCGGATGACTCCCTTGGTGGTCTCCAACCGGGCCACATAGGTGTCCGGGGCGGTGGCCGAAAAATTCTCCGGCTGCATGAGGGGATTGGGCTGAGGGCCCTCTGTCTGTTCGCCCGCTTCTCCGCCGCACGAAACGGCGATGGTCAGGATGGCCAGCGATGTGAGAACGCGGGAAAACCTGGGTCGTACGGATGACTTTTTCATTGTGACATTAGGGTGGGCCCTGCGTCGACGGACCGCAAGAAACCGTTCCTACGGCTCGAGCTGGAGAGTCCTCGGGGACTCCACTGCATCTGGCCACACACCCATGGATATTGCCGAGCCAGGGGCGGCGACACACACTGTAGCAACCGGCAGTTTTTCCTTACCAGCCAGTGAGGGAGGTGCGGTGAAGCGCGTCGAAGGTCTCTCCAAACTCACCGGGCGAGAGAAGTTCGTCGACGATCTGCTCATTGACGGCGCCCTATGGGGTGCAACGCTCAGGAGCCCCGCGCCCCGGGGGCGAATCCTCGACCTTCGATTCGGCGCCGGCGTGGATTGGTCCGACTTCGTCGTGGTGGACCACAGGGACATCCCCGGGGAAAACGCGGTCCGCCTCATCGATACCGATCAACCTGTGTTGGCTTCGGACTATGTCCGGCATCTCCACGAACCGATCGTCCTTCTTGCCCATCCCTCCCGGGATGAACTGCGGCGAGCCCTCCTCCAGGTCGAGGTCCTGGTGGAGCCCGATCCTCCCGCACTGGACTTCCGAGAGCTCCCCCGGCCGGAGCAGATCCAGTATGGAACCGACAATGTCCTCAAGCACCTCCGCACAGAGAAAGGTGACGTGGACCGGGCACTTGCCGGGGCTCCTATCGTGGTGGAGGGCATCTACGAAACGGGCGCACAGGAACACCTCTACCTGGAAACCCAAGGAATGGCGGCCTGGGAGGAGAACGGTGTCGTCACCGTAACAGGATCGATGCAGTGCCCCTACTACGTTCTTGAGGCACTCTGCTTCGCGCTCGACCGGAACCCGGACCAGGTCCGGGTGATCCAGGCCGCCACGGGGGGCGGGTTCGGCGGAAAGGAGGAGTACCCGTCGGGTTTGGCGATCCACTCGGCTCTTCTCGCCCTGAAGGCTGGTAGGCCGGTGAAGATCGTCTACGACCGGACGGAGGACATGGCGGTGACGACCAAGCGTCATCCGTCCTTGGTGAAGCATCGCACCGGTCTCGACAATCAGGGCCGATTTCTGGCCCAGGACGTGGAAGTCCTGATGGACGGCGGGGCCTATGTCACACTATCCCCAGTGGTCCTGAGCCGAGGTTTGATCCACGCGGCCGGGCCTTACCACTGTGAAAACGTCCGTGTCGATGGCCGGGCCATGCTCACGAATTCCCCTCCCTTCGGGGCCTTTCGCGGGTTTGGAGCCCCCCAGACACAGTTCGCCGTCGAACGGCACATGGACCGTATCGCGACCCGAATCGGCATCGACCCGGTGGAGCTGCGACGGAGGAACCTGATCCGAGACGGACAGACCACGGCTACGGGCCAGGTGATCGAGGACGGGGTCGATCGATGCGCGGTCATGACCCGTGCCTTGGACCTCTCCGAATTCGCGGCACGGCGAGTGCAGCATGCCATCTTCAACCGCACGACCCCGGACCGCCGGAGAGGCATTGGACTCGCCACGTTTTTCCACGGTGCTGGTTTCACCGGGGCCGGTGAGGTCCATCTGGGCTCGGTGGTCCATGTGGCGGGCCTCCCGGACGGGACCGTGGAGATCCGGACCGCGAACGTGGAGATGGGGCAAGGAGCCATAACCGTCTTCACCCAGATCGTGGCGGACATCCTGGGCTGTGAACCCTCCGAGATCCTTGTGGCCCAGCCCGACACTCACCGCGTGCCGGACAGCGGTCCCACCGTTGCGTCCCGGACGTCCATGATCGTCGGGCGGCTGGTGGAAGAGGCCTGCCATGACCTGATGGCCCGGTTGGGTCTCGGAGACCTTCACGATCGGCCGCCCGTCCCCGAGGCCATTCGGGAATGGCATGGAGCCAACGAAAAGACCGAGTTGGTGGGAATGGCACGATACGAAAAACCCCCCGGCATCCATTGGGACGAGGACTTGTACAGGGGTGACGCGTACGGAACGTATGCGTGGGGAGCTTACGTGGCGGACGTCGAGGTCGATCTCAGGACCTATGTACCGACGGTTCGGGACTTCGTGGCCGTCCAGGAGATTGGAAGGGTCTTGAACGAAACCCTGGCGAGGGGCCAGATCCAGGGGGGAGTGGTCCAAGCGCTGGGGTGGGCACTGACGGAAGAGTGTAAGTGGGCGGACGGAGGAATGGCGAACGCTCAGCTCACGAACTACATCGTACCCACTTCCAATGATGTCCCGCCCATCCGGGTGGAGTTCCTGGAGGTGCCCTACCCTCACGGGGCCCAGGGCGCAAAAGGGATCGGCGAGCTTCCCTTCGATGGTGTCGCCCCTGCGGTGGCGAACGCTGTCGCGGGAGCCCTCGGCAGGGATCCGTGCCGGATACCCCTCACTGCGGAAACGCTTCTGGTCCTGGCGGAGGAGGGGTGATGGAGATCTCCTGCGTACTGAACGGAAAGCCGGTCGTCGTAGCCGTGAACCCGGAAGAACGGCTTCTAGACATGCTCCGGGAACGGCTTGGCCTCCGAGGAACGAAGGAGGGATGCGGCGAGGGCGAGTG
>JABDNZ010000242.1 GCA_013043565.1 Gemmatimonadota bacterium
TGGTAGAGTTGATAGGCGAGCTCCTGCTGCGTCCGGTTGTAGCACTCCCAGTCGAACCGGGCGCTGTAGGTGCATTCCAGGTCCGGATCGGGGGGTTCGGTTCGCCATCCGCCGAAATCGGCTGGGAAATGCCCGTGGAAGATGGCGATGGGATAGCGGACCTCGGGATGCTCCTCGAAGCCGGCGGGAAGCAGCACGTGAGCGCCCAGGTACATGTCCGTGCCCCAGAACTCGGAAAGCAGATCCGAGCGAATCCGGACGTGCTTCACCCACTCAGTGTCCTCGGGCGGCATGATCTCAGGGATCACCTGGTCGAGGACAAGCTCCACCCGGCCCCCGGAGGCAGGGTCGACGGAGACCACCTGAGGAGTGGAATAGAAGTTCCCTGGTTTTCTGGCCCACTGCTGGCCTTCGCCCCTGTCAGGTGGGAGCTTCACCGTGTGGCCATCGGACCGAACAAAGGTCTCATAACGGTTCAGGACAGCCTGGACCCGGTACTCACCGGCTGGAATCAGCCCCAAACCCTCCATGGGGAACCCGAACACATCGTCATCGATCACGGCCTCGACTCCGGGGGCCCATCCCTCGACATCGAGTCCAAAGACTTGCTGGCCCGTCGGCCCCCCGCCGGTCTGGAACCGAGGTTCACCCTCCGTTTGCTTCGAGACCACCACGATCAGCCGGCCATCCTGGACCTCGGCGGAAAGGGCCTCGGAAAACGAAACAGAGAACTCCAGATCGGAGTCGGGTGCCCCGTATTGGTTCAGCTCGCGTTCCCCGGAACAGGAGGTAACGAGGAGCGGAGAAAGGAGCAGGATAGGGAACGCCCACGATCGTTTCATGCTATGGACTCCTTCCAGAGTTTCGTTTTCGCCGAGCTTACGGCCAGTTCCCGAACGGATCGTCCAGGGACGGGCTTTGAGGCGTGAAGAGGGCCGCCCCGCCCTCGGTGATGTACATGTCGTCCTCCAACCGGACCCCGAACTCGCCCGGGATATAGATCCCCGGCTCATTGCTGAAGGTCATGCCCGGCTCGAGGGGGAGCTTATTTCCCTTCACCAAATAGGGCCATTCGTGACCATCCATCCCAATGCCATGGCCCACCCGATGGGTGAAGTAGGTGTACTCCGGACCGTAGCCAGCCTCTTCGATCACTCGTCGGGCCGCGGCGTCGACCTCCTGCGCCTCAACGCCCGGGGCGGCGGCAGCCAGGGCCGCAGACTGAGCCCGGTATTCGATGTCGAACACCTGGCGCATCTTTTCCGTTGGCTCACCCAGGAGGAAAGTCCTGCTGATGTCGGAGCGATAGCCCTCAACGCCGCATCCCCCGTCGATGAGCAGGATGGATCCTTCCTCGATGACCTGCGGAGCGACCGACCCATGGGGGAGGGCCGAGTACTGTCCGACCTGCACCCCGGCCCCGCCCGAGAACCCCTGCTGGCTGTGAGCCAAGGACACCAGGCTCCGAAAGCCTCCCTGGGTCATCCCCGGCTCCAAGGCCTCGTATGCGGCCTTGTAGGCAGTAAGGGTGACCTCATTCGCAAGCCGCATGAGGGCCAGCTCATGCTCGTCCTTCACTCCCCGGCAACCGGCCGTGACGGGTGTTCCACTGGTGAGGGACAGAGCAGGTGCTTCCTCGGCGACACCGTCACTGAACACGAACCTGACCGTCTCTTCGATCCCCAAACGGCCTGCCGCCATCCCTCGTTCCCTGAGGCCGCCGGCCACCAGGGCATAGGGGTCTTCATGCTCGTGCCAGGTCAGGATCTGGGTGTCCTCTAGAGGACCTCCGTGGAGCTGTTCCCGGGCCCTGTCTTCCTCGAATGCGGGGCAGACCAGAAACGGCTGGCCGCTGACAGGGATCACCACGGAAAAGAGTCGCTCGGAAAGCCCCCACTGCACGTTGGTGAAATAGACCAGGGAGGTCCCGCCGGTCAGCATCAAAGCGTCGATGCCCCGATCCCCCATGATACGCCGGGCTTTTTCGATCCTGCCCTGTCTCTCGGAAACCGAGATGGGGGTAGGCTCGCCGGCCCTCGAGGAGAGAGCTGCGATGGACGGTGGAAGCTCCCCCCCGCCGTCCGCAATGGGGCGACCCGCCGTGCCTCCGGGCGCCTGGCAGTTCGTGGCGACCCCGGCAGCGGCCAAGGAGGAAACACCTAAGAAATGGCGTCTGGTGATCATGGGCAGTCTCATTCAGGTTCGAGGACACTCCTGACGGGACCCGACCCAATGGGGAGCAAGGGCTACCCGGGACGCAGGCCTCCCGATGGAGGCTGCATCCGAATCACTGGGGCCTCATTCCCGAGGCAGGGGCTCCGGCAAATCAGCGATAACGTAGGCCATGACCGCCATGGCTGCCACGCACCGGGCAACCTCATCGGGATCGAGCTTGTCCAGGGTGTCGGCTTCGGTGTGGTGATACCAGAAATATTCCGTTGGGTCCACAGTCAAGCCCATCCCGGGCATGCCCCGCTGCATCATCGGTCCGATGTCGGCGCCCCCTCCGCCCCTCGTGATGTCCCCTGCCCCGATGGACTCCAGGAGTTTGCCGACCTCGGAAACGATCGCGAAGGCCTCATCCGATCCCGTGAATCCGAACCCCAGCGGAGAAAAAACCCCGCCGTCGGATTCGATGCCGAGGACATGAGTCTCCTGGGCCCGCCCGGGCGCCTCGGCATAGGCCTGGCCCCCGAAGATCCCGACTTCCTCCGCCGTCCAGCCGACGACCCGAACCGTCCGCCGGGGTCGAAGGCCCAGCTCCTTCATGAGCCGTACGGCTTCCCAGGCAGCCACCACCCCACCGGCGTCATCCATGGCGCCCTGGCCTACGTCCCAAGAATCGGAGTGACCTCCCAGGACGACGATTTCATCAGGAAACTCTCTGCCCACGATCTCGGCCATCACATTCCGGGACGGAACCATCCCTTCATTCCTGGCCTCCATCTTCAAGACCACTTCGACTCGTTCGCCCCGACGCTGCATCCGATGCAGCATGGACGCGTCTTCGACGGTGATCGCTGCATGAGGGATCTGCGGCACACCTTCCTGATAGTTCATCCCGCCCGTATGGGGGGAATTCATGGAGAAGGGCGTCACCGACCGGATCAGGCTGGCCACGGCTCCGGCCTGGGCGGCAGCGACGGCTCCTCGACTCCGATACTGAACCGTGGCCCCATAGCTGGTGAAGGGAACGTTGAAAAGCACGATCTTCCCTGCGGCTTCCCCTGCCCGTTCTTCGAGCTCCCGAAAGCTCTCCACCACCAGCACCTGGGCCCGAACCCCCTCCGGTTCCGTACCCACGCTTCCGCCCAGACCGAGCACGGCGAGAGATTCCCGACGGGGCAAGACCATCTCCACGCTCTCCCGCCCCCGGACCCACCTCGGCACCATGACCGGCTCTTCCCTGACGTTTTCCAGACCGTCTTCCGACATCTTTTGGAGAATCCAATCCAGCGACTCCTCGAGACTCTCGGTTCCGCTGAAACGGGGTCCGAACGCATCCACCAGCTCCGCAAGTCGATTCCATGCCACAGGGTTCTGAAGGGCCGCATCGACCAAACGCTGGGTCGCTTCCCGGGTCTCCTGGGGGATGGCGCCGCCCTGTGCATGCAAGGGTTGGGACCCTACCTGAGGTCCTACACAAACGCCGACCCAAAAGAACACGAAACGGGCCGACAAGAGTCGGAACAGTTTCATGGACCAGATTCTCCGCTAATCGAGAAGGACGTAGGAACGGGACATCTATACGAACCGGAGGGACAAGTCCAGGCCCACCAGTGGAGTCAACCGAAAAGACCTATCAGGCCTGGGGCGAGAATGACCGAAAGTGCCGCAAGCCCCCACCCGGCCACTACGTCACCGGGATAGTGGACGCCCAGATAACATCGGGTGAGGCCAATGGTCAACCCGAGGACGAGAATGGGGAGGCCGATGGCAAATGGCAGCGCCATCGCAACCGGGAGGGCGATAGAAAGAGCGGCCGTCGCATGACCGGAAGGAATGCTGAATCGGTCAGGGGCTTGAATCAGAGACATGATCCCCCCCGGCAGGTCTGGGCGAGGCCGGGAAAAGAAACGCTTGAGGACCTGGGCGGAAAGAAAGGAAACCGCCAAGGAAACGGCTGGAACATACTGGAAACCGCCGAGATCCCCTGCCACGCCGAGAGCCAGGCCACCGGCCAGCGCGATGGCCACCGGCGGGTCACCCAACCGAGTCAGGAATCGGACAAGGGTGTCCAGCCAACCCGTCCTACGAGTGACGACGGCATGGAGCAGCCTCTCGTCGTACTCTCCTAAGCGCAGAATCCAACCGGGCATGGGGTTCCTCAGAAGTCGTTCTTTCTCGAGTCTCTACGGCCTTTGACCGCCCCTGTTTCATACTCTCCTGTGGGAATCTCTATCCTCGACGGGTACACTTCGACGGCGGGTTTGTAACAACAAGGGTACGGGCGGGCCTCGAATCGCGGCAAGGGTACCCGACTCAGGAGACCGGCCGAGCCTCATTGACCCCACCGGCTCTGGGATCTCTCTTACTGAACAGAGGGAACGGGCTTCCCACTTTCAATGCGGCTTCGAACGCCGAACCACGGACTCAGGATCCATGTCCAGTTCTGAAAACGGATACGACGAACCGTCCCTGTCCGAGGCTATCCAGCAAACCGAGGGACTCCAACCTTGGCGGCGGGTCTTTCATGCCACCAACGGTACCCTGGTCGTGCTTGCGGTGGCGGTTCTGGGCCTGGAGCCCGGGACGGCGGTCAAGATCCTGGGTGCGGCTTTGGGCCTGTCGGTGATCCTGGATCTCATTCGACTATTCGATCCAAAAATCAACGTCCTCTTCTTCCGAGCTTTCTCTTCCCTGGCCTCGCCTCGGGAGGCAAAGAAGATAGCGTCATCCACCTGGTACATCCTCTCCTTGCTGCTCGTGCTTTGGGTTTTTCCCACACCCTATGCCCTTGCAGGGATTCTGACTCTGGCTTGGGCCGACCCCTCGGCCAGCGTGATCGGTCAGAAGTGGGGAAAGAAACCGTTCCTGGCTGGGTCCGTCCGAGGCACGGCCGCTTTCGCTCTGGTCGCTTTCTTGGCCATGCTTTTTTTCGTGCCCTGGTGGATGGCCGTACCGGCGGCCCTGACCACGGCCGTGGTAGAGGCCGCTCCCGTCGACCTGGACGACAACCTCGTTGTGCCCCCGGCCGTGGCGGGACTGCTCTCCCTTATCGGGACGCTTCTCTGATCTCCAGCAATCTCCAGAGAAGGTCTCTGGCTGCGCGGCCGAGATTTGTCTCCCCCCCTCCGTAGTTTCGGAGCAGAATGACCCCGATACCACTCTCCGGCTCGAAGATGAGGTGAGCGTTGTACCCGGCAACTGATCCTCCATGGCCCACCAGATCAGGGGCTCCTTCTCTCTGGGAGATGGAGAAGCCGAAGCTGTACCGGCTGTCCCCTTCGGGCGTCTGGGAGATCCGAATCAACCGCCTTCCCTCGGGCCCGAGGGCCGGCACGGTAGCTGCCCCTGTGAGACCCGCCACGAACCGGCCCAAATCTCCCACTGTGGAGTAGATTCCTCCGTTGGGAACCTTGTAACCTCTTCCGACATGTTCGTGGTAGGGAACGGCGGAATCCACGGAGCCGTCACTTCTTCGCAGGTAGCCGCTGGCCAGTTGCTCGGCCACGGCCGGCGTCACCACGAACCCCGACGAATGCATCCCAAGCGGGCGGATCATGCTGGCGTCCACCAACTCCATGAACGGAATCCCCGTGACTCGGGATAGGGAGTAGCCGAGGATCCCGAATCCAATGTTGGAGTAACGATAGGACTCCCCAGGCCTCGCATAGAAAGAGGTCGTGGGGATGGCGGCCAAGATCTTGTCTTCCCAATACTCCAGCGGGCCATCGGTCGAGCCTTCCAACGTTGGTTCCCGAATGAGGCCCGCGGTGTGACTGGCCAGGTGCCGGAACGTAATGGCATCGGAGCCCGCGGGCCGATCTGAGAGTCGGGCCACCTCGGGGAGGGCACCGGATACGGGGTCATCCAGCTCGAGGAAACCCCGCTCCCAGAGCTGAAGGAGGGCGATGGCGGTAAAGGACTTGGAGATCGAACCGACTCGATAGATCGTGTTCACACCGGCTGGGATCCTCTTCTCCACATCGGCCCACCCGAATCCCTGGCCCCAGACCAGGTCCCTACCCATGACGACCCCTGCCGAGATTCCTCCGATTCCGTCGGCTTCCACGTCCCTCGCCAGCTGCATAGCAAATCCCGAAATCGCTTCCTGCCAATCCGGGGATGTCGCCTGGGCTTCAGCACCTTGGGAGCCCCAGAGAACAAAGGCGAGGAGAATCAGTCGTATCCTAGGAAGATTCCTGATCATTGGATCACCCAATTCGAGGTTCGGCGAGGGGGAACTCGGCACCTGCCAGGAGAAGCCCCCTGGTGAATGCTCAGCTGATGGATACGCAGAGTGTATCCCGATGGTAGAGAATGAACCGACGAAGGAAACTCCCGATCTTGTCGGCTCCTTCAAAGCCAGCTTCCTTTGCGGCTCGATCTTCGGCTTCCGCAGGAATGTCCGCGCTCTCGGAGTAGTGTTTCAGGTCTCGATAGAAGCCGAGGGTGAAAGAGTCCCAGGGGCCTCCGGCTTCCCGGACGAAGATCAGATTCTGGGGCCGACCAATTCCCTGGAGGTAGCGGTTCTCCATTCGCCGCTCCTCCAGCAGGTCCCGCTGACGTCCGGCGAGGGCCACGAACATCTCGATGTGGTAGAAATCGTTTTGGGAGAATCCTTCGTCGACTACGGACGGATCGGGCCCTCGTACGAACAGCTCATCCCTCCAGGAAGTGAGGCGGTCCACCTCCCGCTTCAGGTCTCTCTCAGAGAGGCCCTTTTGGGTCCCTGACTCGAGGCGCCGGGCTGTTCGTCCAGGCTCGAAGTACTCATGGAAGCTGCCCATTGGATAGAGGATGAGGAGATCCCATTGGTCCCCCTGAGTATGCCTCATCCAGTACGGGATCGGCTCGTTTGCGTCACCCAGGAGGTCCCGCTCCTCCTTGAGGAGCTCGATCAGGTCCAACAAACGCCCGGGGGCGGCCCTCAGCATCACGACGTGGTAAAGGTAGTCTCCCTCCAGGCTTTCGGGCGTTTGGACCCCAGGATCCATGGGGGTATCGCCTGAGCTTCCCTCTCCCGATGTCGGATAACATGCAAGAGAAAGAAGGATAAAAAAGAGAAACGGGGCTTTGGATCGAATGGTCATCGAAAACTCCCTGAAAGTCGGCCTTTTTGATGGGGTTAGCCTGGCGACTCGACCTCGGATTCGCAACGGCTGGGCCCCGGAGGCCCCTTCTTGGCCCTCGGCTCACGACCCTTGTTCCCGATTCGGCGGCGGTACAGATTTTTCCAATCGCCGGAAATCGCCGGCCCTCATCGATGGGAGGGTATTCTCCTGAAGACTGTACTCCTGCTACGTCACGCGAAGTCGAGTTGGGACCAGCCGGGCCTTCCTGATCCGCTCCGACCTTTGGCCCCCAGGGGACAAAAGGCCGCGCCCCGGATCGGCGCCTACATGGCTCGGTCCCGAATCCTCCCGGACCTGGTGTATTGCTCCACCGCTCGCCGTGCCAGGGCGACCTGGGATCTGGTCTCCGGCAAACTCGAACATCAGACAGATGTAGAGGTTAGAGAGGATCTCTACCATGCCTCACCTGGAAGCCTGATTGAATTGATCAAGGAGCTGCCCGATTCCATCGGTACCGTCCTCCTGGTCGGCCACAATCCGACCTTCGAGGATCTGGCCTTGGCCCTCAC
This sequence comes from Gemmatimonadota bacterium, assembly GCA_013043565.1. Lineage (GTDB taxonomy): Bacteria > Gemmatimonadota > Gemmatimonadetes > Longimicrobiales > Gaopeijiaceae > JABDNZ01. The sequence continues at coordinate 7,808 of JABDNZ010000242.1, forward strand.
TGGGGGAGGAGACGAGGAGGGTTTGAGGGAGATGGCCTTCAAATACCCCACTGGGGCTCTGGCAGTCATCGATTTTTCGATCGAGAGATGGTGTGAGGTGAGAGCGGGCGAGGGGGTCCTACGAACCTTCGTGAAGCCTCGGGCCCTTTAAACCGGATTCCTGACTCCGGACACATCCTTCAGGAAACAAAAAACGAGGGAGAACCGTAGGTTTTAGTAGGACGAGGGGGCAATCAGGCTCTTCGAAGTAGCTCCCTCACTTCTGGAAGGGATGTTGTCGTGAAGAAGGACATCTGGGCCATCATCACGTTTGTCGCAACCGCGGTGCTCTTCTACCTCATCCAGCTTGCGGGGCCAACCGGACAGACCGCCTCGGCGAGGGACGACTTCGGCGCCACAGAGGCGGTGCACATCGATTCGAGCGACGCAGAAACGCCAATCGGTCTGCGGGAGCAGGCAGCGCGAATCCGGGACTCTTAATCGTTTCGAGACAGTAGCGGCCTGCCGTCCAAATCGTCCGGGAAAGGGATACCGGCGAGGGCGGCCAACGTTGGTGCCAGGTCCATAGGCCGCACGGCCTCCTCTACCACCCCCGGCTCAATCCCCGGGCCAAGCAGCGCCATGGGGACCCACCGATCATACCGGTACGGAGAGCCATGGGTGGTTCCCACCGGCATTCCCCACGCCAGGACGTTCTCCTCCCACCACATCTCGACCCCATAAGTGCTCAACAAGCCCCCGTACCTGCCCGGCGTATACGAGTGTTGGAAGAGGGCGGCCAGGGAGTCCGAGCCTACGCTCCCACCAAGGAAGTCTTGGGTGTATGCGGGCCCGACGAAATCGAGAGGCTCCAAGGCCTCCAACATGGCATCGGCGGTGCTGAGATCCGAACGCATACCGGCCTGTCTGGCAGCCGCCCCCAGGACTTCCCCAAGCTCCGCTCGGTGTGCCTCGGTCAAGCGGAGGCCACCCCCGGGGATTCTCTCCGGGTTGTCCATCACCCCATGATCACTGGTGAACCCCACGATGTACTTCCCTCGACCAACTTCCCGATCCAAGGCCGTGAAGAGGTCTCCCAGGACAAGGTCCAGCCGAAGAAGGTTGTCCATCTGCTCCCTGCTCAAAGGACCGAACCCATGGCCGATCCGATCCGTCTGCGAGAAGGAAATGGACAGGAAATCGGTCCGCCCGGCCTTCTTCCCCAGGTCCTCCTCCTCCATGGCCCTGAGAGCGACATCAAGAGTGGCCCGATCCAGCAGGGGTGTACCCTCGAACCAGAAGAAGAAGTCACCGGGATCGGGATCCGTGACCTCAGCCCGGAACCGGTGAGGGAAATATGTGTGGACCCCGTTCCCCTCAAAACTCGCCGTGTCCGGAGCACTCCATGTTGCGGCCTCGGGAGGGACGATACTTGTCCAAACCGAATCTTTCTCGAACTCCTTCAGTCCCCTCTCATTGTAATCCCGGAGCCACCAGGGATTGTCGGAACGATAGAAGGTCGAGGTCACGAATCTGCCGGCGCGGGATTCGAACCAATACACTTCGCCCTTGGCCTTCCCGGCCATGAGGACCGCAGCCCGGTCTTTTGCAGATACCGAAACCACCCTCGCATCCCGGTCCGCTTCCTTCACCCAGTCTGCAAGACCCGTTCGCCTGAGGACCTTGGGAGAAGAGCCAGGGAGGTCCGGTACGCCCACCAGGCTCTCCCCGGGATCCACCACATTGTAGACCGGATGGAAGTCGGCTTCGCCCCTCTCCCTCCAGGCGTTCGAGGGGACCCCGGCCCGATTGGGAAACACCCCGGTTGAGATAGTCGCATGGCCGGGAGAGGTCTCGGTTTGGGCATGTGCATGAAGAGCATTGGAATAGTTGAGCCCTTCTTCCAGGATCCTCTTGAAACCACCTGTGAACAGGTGAGAATATCGGGCGAGCATGTCACCCCTGAGCTGATCTACAATCAGGAATACGACGAGGGTCGGTCGATCCTCGGCTTGAGGTCCTGACGTCCCGGACGGCGGTTGGGGAATGGCCGCGGTCGTAGCGCACGCCACCAAGAACAGCACGAAGGCCGAAACCCCGGCTCCTGGAACCAATGTCCCTTTCGAACTCCTTCTCATCATTCCCCTTACACGGGACCCGAGAGCCCGTCTGTTGGTACAAAAAGCTGGACCTGGCTAGTTTCCAGGCCTAACTTTTTCATCAAATTCCAAATCGAGACACACGACCAACCCTGCGGAGGACTCCGATGACTCGGCTGAAATCCCCGTACCTAGCGGCCTTTTTCTGTTACACCCTAGTGGGCTTTTTTGGGCCAGCCTGCGCTCAGGAACCTCAAGAACCGCCCACCGTGGAGGAGATCCAAGCAGCCGAGTCGGCACCTCTGTTCTCGTCACAAGAGGTCCTCCAGATCACACTCCAGGCCGATTTTCACACCATTCGGCGGGAGGACCGAAGTGACAAGGACTCGGAGGAACGCCCCGCTGTAATGAGTTGGACGAACCCCGACGGATCGGTGGAAACCCAGGATGTCCAGGTCCAGACCCGGGGCATCTTCCGGCTTTCGAAACGGAATTGTGACTTTCCCCCGCTTCGCCTCAATGTGAAGAAAGGCCAGGTAGAAGGTACACTGTTCGATGGACAAGACAAGCTGAAGATGGTGGCCCCGTGCAAGCTGGGTCAGGACTATTGGCAGCAGTACGTGATTGCGGAATACCTGGTCTACCGGATGTTCAACGTCCTGGCCGAAGAGAGCTTCCGGGTCCGTCCGATCCAGGTAACCTTCACCGATACCTCCGGCGAAGATGATGAATTCACAAGAATAGGCTTCCTTTTAGAGGACAATGCTGCCCTGGCTACCCGAAAAGGTGGGTGGAAGGTCGATTGGGACACCCAATACCAGTTCGACCCCAGGCTCCTGGAAAAGCATCAGGCAATTCTCGTCGATGTCTTCCAATTCATGATCGGGAACACGGACTGGTCCGGTGTCCAGATGCACAATGTCGAGCTCATTCACTCCCCCCCGACCACCTACCACACAGTCCCTTACGACTTCGACTTTTCTGGAATCATCGACACCCGCTATGCCAATCCGGACGAGTCGCTGGGCCTCCGCTCCGTCCGAGAACGGAGGTTCCGTGGCATCTGTCCCGAGGACGTATTCCGCTCCGGAGAGGACTACGAAGCGGTTTTCGAGGAATTCCGCCAGAAGAAAGAAGAGCTATACGACCTCTGGCGGAATCAGGAGGGCCTGGACGAGCGCCGCCTCGAGAGGACCCTCGATTACCTGGATGATTTCTACGAGATCCTGGACGATCCTCGGCGGGTGCAAATCCGGATGATGAACCATTGCCGACCTTTGAGGGGTGGGTAGGCGGTCTAGAGGGCGTTTCGACCCACCACCTCAAGGACCGTGACCTGCAACCTTGACGCAGTCCCCACCTGCGGCTTTCGCCTCGTACATCGCCTGGTCTGCGGCGGCCAGGAGCCGGGTTGGGGTGTCCATTTTCTCGTTGAATCTGGCGACACCCGCACTCAGTGTCAGGGATCCGTCGGAGAAAGCCTGATGGATCTCTGAAAGGACCCTTTCTGCGAAGATCCTGCCTCCCTCCACCGGGGTGTCGGAAAGCATGCTCAAGAACTCTTCTCCACCCCAACGAGCTGTCAGGTTCATCTTCCGTGTGGAGCCTACCAACACCTGGGCAATGGTCTTGAGTGCCTCATCTCCTGCCAAGTGGCCCCGGGTGTCGTTGTAAGCCTTGAATCGGTCTACGTCGAACAGAACCACGGTCAGGGGGATTCCCCGCTTGGCTGCTGCGAATGCCGCCTCGATGAACACGACCGAGTGACGCCGATTCGGCATGCCTGTAAGAGGATCCATGAGAGCCAGGCGTTCCGCTCGACGCCTCTCCATGTGCAGCAGCTCCGTAACCCACCCTATCCCTAGGCTCGTGGCCACATAGACGAACACAATACCAGTAAGCAGGGCCCAGTTGTGCACTTTGATTCCGCCCAGGACCAGGGCGACCTGGGTAAGGATCAAAGCAGCCATTCCCATTCCCAGAGCCAAGGAAGCCCCCTGCCACCCGCGGTAGTAGGTGAGCAGGAATGCCGGCACCAAAGCCGTGAGCCACATGAGAAGTCCCGCGTCGGCGCTGGCCCAGGTGGGAAAAAACATGGCAGCGGAGACAGGAATGGATAAGGCGGCAAAGGAAAGCCAAAGGGCCCGAAGGGGGATGTGACGGACCAACTCGACGTCACCCAGAATCTCCCTCGGGTTCCAAGAGCCTGGATCCAACTCGCTGATAGATTCCGGAGGAAATGGTTCTTTGGTTTGATCACTCATTCCTGATATCCGCAGAAGCGAAGCGCTGTAAGTGCAAGTGTTTTGGCAGTTGTCTCCAACTCATCGATCGATACAGATTCGTCGCAAACATGAGCTTTTCGGAAATCCCCGGGGCCAAAAAGGACCGTCGGAGTCGACGCTTCCCGCACCAGTAACCGCATATCCGACCCGAAGGTCACCCCCTTGAAGCACGCCTCCCCCAGCCCTTGAGAACCCAACGCTCCCTGAATCTCGGGACAGACGATGCCCAGGACCCCCCCTCTATCGTTCCCACCGAAATAGGAAAGGGAATACGATAGTCTCGGAACAGTGGGTCCCGACAATAATGGTTCCGTCTCTTCTCCAGCGCCATCAGCGCCTCGTGAACCAGATAGTATCTCTCGAGGGCGTTGACGCCCTCCTCCCTCACACATCCATGCGCGGCCTGACCGCGGACCAAGACTCGGAAGTTCAGGGCGCCGGCCTGGGCAGGACAGATGGACAGGCCCGTCGGTTCCATGATCACGGCACCGTCTCCCCGATACCCTCGGAGGATGGCAGCCAGGGTTCCGACGCCTCCATCCTCCTCTCCGATGACACTCTGGAGCAGGAGTTGGCCATCCAACCGGACGCCTGCATCATGGATTGCCTTCGCCGTAAAAAGGGCCGAGACCAATCCATCAAGATCGAGATGGGCGAGGACCCTGGATTCGACCGGGCTGATCGTCAACATTCCTCCAAACCGGTGTTGTCCCCCATGGACTCATGCCGGTCGCCCCTAGAAAGGGCGCGGATCGACCGGCATCAACCTTCGCTGGGATTTCCAACCAAACGGCCTTACCCTTGAATCAACTCCGGCCCCTCGTCCGTAGACAAGGGTGACCGCTCCGACGCCCACACCCGAGGAGGCGGCAACGGAGACCGGTTTTTCACGAGCATAACGGGAACGGGAGCATGCAGGCCACTCGAACAGTACTCATCCGGGATTTCATGATTTTCTGGCTCAAGCTGTGGTTGGACGGAGCCAAGGATCTCATGATGATTTGGCTTTCCGCGGTAGCATTGGTCGTGGATCTCTTCTTCGGCGGCCGGCGCAGACGCCTATTCTATAAAGTGATGAAACTGGGTGAACGCATCGACCTCTGGCTGAACCTCCACGGTGCACTGTCCAAGGGAGAGGACACGGGCGATGGCTTGTTCGGAGCGAGCAAAGCCGGATCGGATACCCTGCTCGGACAACTGGAACAGGCCGTCAGGGGAGGGGATGAGCCCCGGAGCGGAAGGAAGCCCTAATCCCGCAAACGCACTACTCACCCGAGCCCGTGGCCACAAGGACGCCACGAGCCATCCGCTTCGAGAAGTAGTAGACCCGCTTGAGATTCTTCAAGACATCCACTTCCAGCGTGTACATCTCCAGTCGCCTGGGCTCGTCGGCCACGAGGCGCTTCACTTCGTGGAGGGATGCCATGTCTGCCAACTGGTTCACCTGCCCCTTCATGCCTACCGCTGCCTGGGCGGCCTCCCGGCTTCGCTGGCTGACCCCCTGAAGGGAGAGATCGAACGCTCGCAGAATCACCTTGTGGAATTCGAAGATTACTTCCTGAGTCACCTGGCTGACCACGAGGCCCTCTTCGAGACGCCCGAGACCCTGGGCAACCAGGTTGGTCTCGATGATGTCCCCCACCGCCTCCAGGTCGTTTGCCGCTTCCATGATGCTCATCAGGTCCTGCGCCACCGATTCGGACAGGTGCTCCTGGTTCAAGCGACGCAGGTAGTCCACGATCCTGCCATGGAGGAGATCCACGCCCTCGTCCAATCCTTTGATCTCGATGAGGTCCTCATGAGTGCCTTCGAAGAGGGCGGGTAGGATACGGGTCAGCATGCCCCGGACCCGATCGCCCATATGGAGGACCTCCAGCCGAGCGCGATCGGCGGCCAGGGACGGAGTCTGTATCAGCTCCAGATCCAAGTAGCGAGGACGGACCACATCGAGTTCGCTGGGAGGCAGTTCGGGAACCAGCCACTCCACGACCTTCACAAAAAGCCCTGCCAGCGGCAAGAAGAGAACCGTGTTCACCACATTGAAGAGGGTGTGGGCGTTGGCAATCTGCCGAGGGGTTTCGGCGGCAAGCTTATCCAGACCGGTAAGGCCGGGCGCTGCAGGAGAAACCGCGACAACCATATCGGCCAACTGGTCGATGAAAGCTACCCAGATGACCACGCCCAGCACGTTGAAGAGAACATGGACCGCCGCAGCGCGAAGAGCTTCTCTGGGTTTTCCCATCGCGGCCAGGACAGCCGTCACGCAGGTACCGACATTCGCGCCGAAAGCGAGTGCGATTCCCGCGGGGAGACTGAGGAACCCCTGGGTGGCGAGAACGATGACCACACCGGTGGTAGCGGAGGAGGACTGTACCAGAGCCGTGAACGCCGCCCCGATGAGGATGCCCCAGAAAGGGGTTTCCATGCCTTTCATGAGGTCGATGAAAAAGGGCGACGACCGGAGGGGGTCCATGGCATCGCCCATGACACCCATGCCGAAGAAGATGAGCCCCAGGCCCATGAGAATCATCCCCTGGTCTCGAACCCTTGTTCGGCGGGCGAAGAATTGCATCCCGAAACCAAGGGCCACGAGAAGAAGCGCATACTCCGTGACCTTGAACGCGACGATCTGGGCTGTGACCGTCGTTCCAATGTTGGCACCCATGATCACGCCCACGGACTGCACCATGGTCATGAGGCCAGCGGAGATAAATCCCACGACCAGCACGGTGGTTACCGACGAGGACTGGATTACCGCCGTGACCAGGGCTCCCGAAAAGGCGGCCGTCACCCGATTGGTGGTCAGACGAGACAGGAGCGCCTTCATCCGGCCCCCTGCAACGGACTTCAGGGACTTGGACAGCTGGTCCATTCCGAACAGGAATAGCGCCAAGCCCCCGAAGAGGCCCATCAACAGCTGAAAGAGTTGGAGGTCAGACCCGTCGGCCAAACGATTCTCCGTAGGAGAGGATCAGACTTTCTGGGACCCGTCTCGAGGGCCCAGTACCCTCGGTTTCCGTTTCAGGACCTTCGTCGCCTTCCTGTGTCGCTTTTCCGTCCACTGCAGCAGGCGTTCTTGAGACCCTACCTCCTCGTCCTCAGAGGCCGGGGTCAACTGCTCGTAGCTGCCAACGGACTCCATCTCCCAGGCCGATCGCCGATCCCCGAGTTGGGTGTCCAGAAGGAATCTCAGTAGCTCCCTGGATTTCGGGTCTTCAACGGGGACCAGAATCTCGACCCTGTTGGACAGGTTCCGCCTCATGATGTCCGCGGACCCGATAAGATACTCCTCACGACCTCCGATGCGGAAGTAAAAGACGCGGGAGTGCTCGAGGAAACGGCCGACGATCGATAC